>CBINJX010000280.1:0-6656 GCA_966251085.1 uncultured Verrucomicrobiales bacterium | reverse complement strand
TGGAGTGCTGCAATCAGCCAGTCGGCCAACTCCGAATGCGGCTGTTGCCGTGCAGCTTCATAAGCGGCCTTCATCTCCCGAACGACGTCAGGACCGGTGAGAATGTTCCCTTGAATGGTGAAATGCTCACCCGTTTCGTGCCCTGCCCACTCGGTGCACTCGTCCCCAGTGTGAACCGCAGTCCGCCCCTCCGCATCGACAATCGCCACCTGGCGCATCCCGGAATTCGGGTCAGCGGCTACAAGTGCGTCCAATACGTCCCTTGCGCTCTTCCCCTGCTCCAGCATGGCGAGTCCCTCGGGACCATTGGCCACACGCGCATAGGCCTGAGTCGCGATTGCACCCACGCCGGCTTTTGCCCATGGCACGACGCTGCCCGATGCGAGATAGCGGCTCGCCACAGCAATCCCGAGGTCCTTTGTCGCCGGGTCAAATGCGACCACGGAAAACGTGTTAATGCTCGGGGCGGGATTTGAGGCCGGTTCCGCCGGACCGGCGTGGACGTGAGCTGTCATCGCCAGAAGAATCGCGAATCGGCGAATGCTGGATGGAAGGCGCATGGTTCGAGGGAATGTGGCCCGGTAAATGGTCGCCGGGACGCTTGGAAGTTTTCAGAGGGCTATGCTAGACCCACCTTTATGCTGACTTTTACCAAGATGAACGGGGCGGGAAACGACTTTGTGATGGTCGATAACCGTGACGGTTCCCTCGTACTTGACAAGGAAACGATCGCGAGGCTCTGCAACCGCCATCGGGGCATCGGTGCGGACGGACTGCTCGCCGTGGAGACGCCGGAAAACGGCGCGGATTTCCGGATGCGCTATTACAATGCCGACGGAGGCGAGGCCGAGATGTGCGGGAACGGCGCGCGCTGCTTTGCCCGATTTGCAAGCCGGTTGTCGGGCAAGCAGGATTCCGTAAGCTTCGAGACGATCGCGGGGGTCATCACTGCGAAGCTGCTCGGCGATCGCGTTCAGCTTCAGATGAGTCAGCCTAAGGACCTTGCGCTGAATGCTGCTCTGGATGTCGTGGGTACACCGATGACTGTTCATTTCGTAAACACCGGAGTTCCCCACGCTGTGATTCCGGTAAGCGACCTTGAGCAGGTGGAAATCCGGAAGTCCGGAGCAGGCATCCGGTACCATCACCACTTCGCGCCAAAGGGGACGAATGCGAACTTCGTTCAGGTGCTCGCTCCCGGCAAACTCGCGATCCGCACTTACGAGCGTGGAGTGGAAGACGAGACCCTCGCCTGCGGGACCGGGGTAGTCGCCAGCGCTCTGATTCATCACGAACTCACCGGCGCGCCTTCGCCGATCGCGGTACAGGTAAAAGGCGGCGACACGCTCGAGGTTGGCTTCCAGAAGGACGCATCCGGATACCAGAACGTGACACTCACCGGACCTGCGGACTTTGTTTTTGAGGGACAGGTGGAGGCCTGAGTCAATTTTAGCGCCGTACCGCTGCCGATTTTCCTGCGCGAAACCTCGGATGATACTCTGCGCATCTCGCGTGATGCCTAGGGTATCATGAGATCGCACCTGGCGTATCACGCATGATGCGCCGGGTATCTCGCCTGATCTCTCGATCATCATGAGATGATACTTCAGGGATCAAGAGATGATGTACGGAGTATCACGAGTGATGCTTGGGAGATCGTACGATGATATCCGCGGTATCACGCATGATGCCTGTGGCATCAGGTGATGACACCCGGCGCATCAATTGAGATGCGCCAGATATCTCGCATGATATCGCAGATATCATCGTTGATGCGCGGCGTATCTCGTGAGATGGGCCAGGGATCAGGCGTGATGCCTTGGCGATCATGGCTGATGTGCCGGAAATCATGCGTGATGCCGCAGATATCTCGTGAGATGCGCCGGATACCAGGGGAGATGCACAGGGTATCGCCCGAGATGAACGAGTGATCGCCAGGCAATCGCGACGTATCCCGTCGGCACGCCATCGGTTCGCCTCCAGCCGAACTTTGTTGTCTTTCCGTGCGAAATCAGTGCTGTGCAACCCGGGTCTTCTCACCTAGAACCGCACGCCTCATATGTTCGCAGGGACTTTCACGGCGTTGGTCACGCCTTTCCAAAACGACCATCTCGACGAAGCCGCCTTTGAGCGCCTCGTCGAGGCGCAGATCGAAGCCGGAGTCACAGGCATCGTGCCTGTCGGCACCACTGGTGAGTCACCCACGCTCGACCACGCCGAACACGCGCGTGTGATCGAACTTGCGGTGAAGGCGGCCCGCAAGCGGTGCAAGGTGATAGCGGGAACCGGTTCCAATTCGACTGCCGAAGCAGTGAGCCTGACGGTGGAAGCGGAGAAACTCGGTGCGGACGCAGCCCTGCTCGTGGCGCCGTATTACAACAAGCCTTCCCAGGAAGGTCTCTACCGCCATTACCGGAAGATTGCCGAGGCCACGAAACTGCCGTTGATTCTCTACAGCATTCCAGGCCGCTGCGGTGTCGAGATTGCCGTGGAGACGGTCGTGCGCCTCGCAAAGGATTGCCCGAACATTGTCGCGATCAAAGAAGCAGGCGGAACGGTGGAACGTGTGAGCGCTCTGCGTGCAGCACTGCCTGAGGAGTTCCAGATTCTCTCCGGGGACGACTCACTCACGCTTCCCTTCATCGCGGCTGGCGCCGTGGGGGTCATCAGCGTCGCGTCGAACCTGATCCCGGGGGATGTCTGCGAGTTGGTGCAGCATGCGCTGGCCAGCCGATTCGAGGAGGCACGCCGGATTCATCTTCGTCTCTATCCGCTCTTCAAGGATCTCTTCGTCGAGACAAACCCGGTGCCGATCAAGGCAGCTCTCGCACTTGCCGGAAAGATTCAGCCACACGTTCGGCTGCCGCTGAGCGAACTTAGCCCTGGTAGTCAGCAGAAGCTCGAGACCACGCTTCGGAACCTTCAACTCATCTCCTGAGTCATGGCATTACGCGTTCTGATCAATGGGGCAAAGGGCCGGATGGGGCAGATGCTCATCGCCTGCGCCAAGGATACGCCCGAGGTGGAAATATCTGCGGAAATCGATGTAGGCGGTGATCTCGCCTCTGCAGTGCCACAGTGCGATGCGGTCATCGATTTCAGCCATCATTCCACACTCGAACTCGTCCTTGCCCGTTGCGTGGAGCACGGGAAGACGCTGGTGATCGGTACCACGGGACATACTGACGTCCAGGTCGCCGGAATTCGTCATTCCGCACAGCAGATTCCGATCGTTTTCGCCCCGAACTACAGCATCGGAGTAAATACGCTCTTTTGGCTCACGCGGAAGGCTGCCCAGATCCTTGGGCCGTCCTTCGATCTCGAGGTCGTGGAGATGCATCATCGCCATAAGAAGGATTCCCCCAGCGGTACGGCCAAGCGGTTGGCTGAAATCCTCGCCGAGGTGAGTGGGCTTTCGTACAACGAAGATACCCGGCATGGGCGCTTCGGCATTGTCGGCGAGCGCACAAACAAAGAGATCGGCATGCATGCGGTGCGCGGTGGGGACGTTGTGGGCGATCATACGGTGATTTTCGCCGCCATGGGTGAGCGTGTGGAACTTTCCCATAAGGCATCCAGCCGTGAAACCTTCGCCCGCGGGGCGCTGCGTGCCGCGGTGTGGGCGAATGGAAAACCCGCCGGGCTTTACGATATGCAGGATGTGCTCGGTCTAAAGGACTGAGCCCTTTCCCCATGCGAGCAGGAATCGCGTTCGGCTCCAATTTGGGTGATCGGCTCGACAATCTCCGTCGTGCCCGGCAGGCAGTAGAAGCGTTACCCGGCATCACCGGGCCGCTTCTAGCCTCCCGCGTTTACGAGACGGAGCCGATCGATACTGATCCGGATGCGAGCGCATTCCTCAACGCAGTAGTGGAGGTGGAATTCCAAGGGCATCCACTGGTCCTTCTAGAGGCCCTGCAAGGGATCGAAGCACAGTTTGGACGCCCTTCGAAACGTCCACGCAACGCTCCGCGCCCAATCGACCTGGATGTCCTCTATGTCGGAAACCTGGTGCTCAGCAATGAGGAGATCATGATCCCGCATCCACGTCTGCACCTTCGCCGGTTTGTGCTACAACCGCTGGCGGAGATTCGTCCGGATCTCATGCTTCCTGGCTACGAGCAACCGGTGGCGGTGCTTCTGGAGAATTTACAGGAACCGGGAGATGTCACGCTGTTTGCGGAGGAATGGTAATCATGCACCCAGCAATCGAACGACTTCAGCAGTTTAAGCATCGGGGAGAGAAAATAGCCGTACTGACTGCGTACGACTATCCCACCGCAAAGCTATTGGACGAGAGCGGCGTCGATCTGCTCCTGGTGGGCGATTCCTTGGGAATGGTGGTACTCGGATATCCTGACACCACGCTGGTGACGATGGATGAGATGCTGCATCACACACGGGCAGTGGCGCGTGGTGTGCAGAAAACGACTATTCTCGCGGATCTCCCGATTGCCAGTTACGACACTCCCGAGCAGGCACTGGGGAATGCTCGCCGGCTCATCGAGGCCGGTGCGCATGCGGTGAAACTCGAAGGCGGTGCCTCCCACGTTCCGCAGATCGAGGCTCTGGTCGATGCAGATATCCCCGTCATGGCTCATATCGGCATGATGCCTCAACATGTCCGGGAGGAAGGCGGCTATAAGATCAAGGGGAAGACGCAGGATGAGATTGATCGTTTGCTAACCGATGCAAGAGCAGTGGAGCAAGCGGGCGCATGGGGTTTGCTCCTGGAGCTGGTGCGTCCCGCCGTTGCTCAGCAGATCACAGCTGCCGTGCGAATTCCGACTATCGGCATCGGTTCCGGGCCGGATTGCGACGGTCAAGTTTTGGTTACTCCCGATCTCGTGGGAGGCTTTCCGTGGTTCACCCCGAAGTTCGTCCAGCCAAAAGCTCACATCGCAACGAGCATCCGCGATGCGGTTGCGGATTTCATGCGCGAAGTGAAAAGCGGCGAGTATCCGCCAGCGAAGAGGTAGCGCAGTTAGCGACTGCCTTCCGGAAAATAAAAAAAGGGCAACCGATTGGTTGCCCTTCTTTTTTGGACCGATGCCTTAGCCTTCTAGGAATTCCCCGGCCTTACGGAACTTTGCGTAACGTTGCGTCATGAGATCATCCACTGGCACTCCAGAGATCTCGTCCAAGTGCTTTACGATCGCATCCCGGAGAAGCTCGATCGCGGCACCCTGATTCTGGTGTGCACCGCCCATTGGTTCCGGAACGACATCATCAATCAGCCCAAGCTCCCGCAGATCACCCGCAGTAAGTTTCAGGGCTTCGGCTGCTTCCGGGGCATGACGACGGTGTTTCCAAAGAATGGCCGCGCATCCCTCCGGGCTGATAACTGAATAATACGCGTTCTCCAACATCAGCACACGGTCTGCGACGCCGATTCCGAGTGCTCCACCGGAGCCCCCCTCCCCGATGACAACTGCAATCGTAGGGGTTTTCAACACCATCATTTCGCGCAGATTTACCGCGATCGCTTCTGAGATGTGACGCTCCTCCGCACCCACGCCAGGGTAAGCGCCGGGAGTGTCGATCAGCGCGATGAATGGCAGGCCGAACTTTTCAGCGAGGCGCATCAGACGCAATGCCTTCCGGTAACCTTCCGGATGAGCGCTACCAAAGTTCCGCTTCAGGTTCTCCTTCGTGTCGCGGCCCTTCTGATGCCCGACAACGACGCATTTGCGCCCAGCGATAGTCGCCAGGCCTCCAGGCATCGCCGCATCATCGCCGAAGAAACGATCACCGTGCAGCTCGATGAACGCCGAGAACGCCAACTGGAGGTAGTCCAGTGCGTATGGCCGTGCAGGATGCCGAGCGATCTGCACCCGCTCCCAGGCGGTCAGATTCTGGTAAATTTCGCGCTTCGTTTCCTCGATCTTCTCCTCCATCCGCCGGACCTCCGCATCGAAATTAATATCGTTGTCGCTCGAATGTTTCTTCAAGTCACCGAGCTTCTGCTCAAGCTCGACGATTGGCTTTTCGAAATCCAGCGGCTGAATCTTCATCGGGAGTTTCACTCGATCGTGACAGGGGTGTTTTTATCTACAAGGACTGCGAGCTCGTTCATTTGCTCTGGCGAGAGGCCGTAACCGCCGCCTGGAGGCTTTTGAACCTTAGGCTCATTGGGGCCAGGTTCTCGGTCGGTGTAGAGACTATGGCCCGATGGCTGGATGACAATCCAATGATCGGCATTCTCGAAACCTTTGTCAGCAAAGGTGACGCGGGAACCCTCCAGCCAAGCCATTTTGTTGCTCACCTTTCCGGTGATCTTCGGCTGACGCCCCGGGGGAGGTGTTGATTTCTTGCTCCCCGCCGCCACAGGTTCCGCACGCATCGCGTATTGTTTGAAAAACTTCCCGTCCTCGAGCAGCACCACCTTCCGGTTTTTCCTGTCGAGCACGAGCGAGAAGTTGGTTTTTGCGACTGTCAGGCGCTGCCCGATCCGAAGCATGATCCCATTCAGGTTGTTCAGGCGCATGATCAACTCCGGTGAGGTATTCTGCTTGCGCGCTACCCGGGTGATGACATCGCCGGGCTTCACGACATACACCTCCTTATCCGGTGTCATCTCATTCGAGAAAAACAGTTTGCTGTTGATCTCACCCAGACGGTTTTTCGCCTCGTTCACCTTCGTGGACTCGGGATAG
>CBINJX010000279.1:0-6660 GCA_966251085.1 uncultured Verrucomicrobiales bacterium | reverse complement strand
TGGCCCGCTCGAAGGCCGCCCCGGTTTCGGATCCCACGTCTCGAACTGGCTCGGAGCGCCACAGAGCCAAAGCAGAAGCACCTTTTTCTGCGCCTTCTGGGCTGCCTGGGCAAAGACGGGATTTGTGAAGAGCCCCGTGAAGCTCGTCACTGCCGCTGCGCCGGATGCGGCGAGGCCTTTGAGAAAAAGCCGGCGATGCAGTCGATGGTCGTCAGGCGTGCAGGCGCCGGGCGGTGGTTGCATTGCGTTCATCTGCATGGAAAGCGGGTTAATGATTGGTCAGGAACTCAGGACCGGTGACCAGTGCCCAGAGAAGTTGTCCGGCGGCTTCGACCGGTTTGTTTGAATTCACCTCGAGGAACTCGATTCCCTTGCGGAGTTCGTCCGCATCCGGCTCCCGGATCAGGGCGAGACGGAAAGCTTCGCGCACGCGGTCTTCGGGTGAAGGGAGTGCGCCGATTCGCTCTACAGCCGTGTCAGGCTCGACTTTGAAGAGGTCGGTGATCCGGTCGTTGTTTTCGAGAAACATCGCCTGCTGGACGGATGCTCGAATGACCCGCGGCAGGACATCCGGAAAAGCCTCGGCGAAAGCTTTGCGCAACTCGTCATCCTCTGGAGCACGTCCGCTGGCAATGCGCACGGATCGCGCAAGCGTTTCAGCGATCAGCGGTTTCTCAATGGCCGCAGCAAAGCTCTCCGGCGCAGGGGCGTTCCCTCCAGACCACACGGATGTTTGATAGGCACGGCTGAGCACAATCGCGCGCACCAGCCGGCGCATGTCGTGACTGTGCTTCGCAAAGTCAGCCGCCAGCCAGTCGAGCAGCTCCGGATGACTGGCCGGGCTCTTGGAATTCATCTCATCCACCGGATGCACGATCCCGCGTCCCACGAGAATCGCCCAGGTATGGTTCACGAAAGAGCGTGCGAGCAGGGGATTATCCTGCGTTGCAGCCTCTGCCAGCGCTGCGCGGCGTGAGAACTTCGGCACCTTCACCTTCGCATCAGGATCGATGTAGGCCTCGGGTTTATCCTCTTCCTTGGTGCCTTCCGGCGGACGCGCCTCTTCAACTACTCGTCCGTTCAGCAGGGCGATGACCGCAGGTTGTGACTCCTTGTGCAGGTTGGTGAAATTCATGAACCCGCCGATGGCCGATTCGCCAACCGCCTGCGGGCCTTTCTCCACGTTCTTGCTGCGGTTGAAAGCGGCGACGAGCCCCCAGTAATGCCCCTGCTTGATCTCCCGTGCGAGTGCATGGTCGTGGCACTGGGCGCAGTCCACCCGCGTCCCGTAGATCATCGGTGCAACGGCTTCCGCGATCCGCTGATGATCGTTTCGCCGTTCATAGATAAACCAGTGCGATCCCTTGTCTTCGGGCTTCTCCGGGCGGGCGGTGATGATCGCCCGCACCACTTCATTCCATGGCCGGTTCTCCTTGAATGCCTTCTCCAGAAACTCGTGCCATCCGCTCTCGCGCCTCCGCTGTTCCCGGCGTCCGGTTACGCGCCCCATCAGCAGTGCGTCCCATGTTTCACGGAACGTCCGTGCATACTCATCGCTCGCCAGTAACCGATCCACCAGCGCCTCGCGTTTGCGGGCATCCGCGGTGAACAGAAATGATTCCACTTCGTCGCGCGTTGGTATCCGGCCGGCGAGATCGAGATAGACGCGACGGACGAATGTCCGATCATCGCACAGTGGCGCTGGTGTAATGCCGCTCTGTTGCCACGCGGCATTGAGGAAAAAGTCGATCGCTGCAGAGGGCTCAGTCGGAACAGCGGCGAGATCGATCGCCGGGCGCTTCGGCGCTGGTGAAGGATTGTCCGAGAGCGATGCCACCCAGGTCCGCAGCTTCGCGATGTCCGCATCTCCCAGCTGCTTCTTGGGCGGCATGTGCGGATCGGTTCCGGGGGCGAGGGCGGTAACCAGCGGGCTCTCATCGGGCTTTCCCGGTACGACTACCGGTCCGTCGTCCCCGCCCTTCATCACCGCTTCAAAGGTGTCCAGCTCGAGCCCGAACTTCTGCTCCAGAGGTCCGTGGCATTTCACGCAGTGTTGATCCAGCACCGACTGAACATCGGCCGGCCAGGAGGCGTGCAATTCCTCCGGAGAGAGGAATGGTGCTGTCAGGATGGCTGTGATCAGGAGGAAAACGAAACGGCGCATGAGCAGGGAACCTGGAAACAATCGGCTCGCGCCCTGTTGCTTAGAGTGTTCGGTTTTCGTGTAAAGCATCCGTTGTAGCCCCAGTGTAGAGGCGGCTCTCTGCCGAGTTCCGCGAGGCAGGTGCCGCCTCATACTTCGTGGCCGGGCGTCAGGTGGTGGGTGGAGCGGAGCTTTCCCGTGTGGAAGAGCCGAACGTCCACCACCCACCACCTCCGCCCGCGCCGGAGATTGGAGGCGGTACGTCCCTCGCGGAACTCGGGAAAGAACCGCCTCTACACAATACAGTGGCCGCACCGATCAGCTCGTCACCCGCCGCGCAAGGTCTGGATCGTTTGCAGCGTCGTGGCCAGCGTAAACGATTGCTGACCGCAGTGCCATGCCTGCAGCGAGGCCGATCAGTGAACCTGCGACATTTGCGAGGGATTTGGCTTTGCCGGTCAGAGGCAGACGCTTCAGCACTTCGGAGACGAAGATGCCGCCAACAGCGAGCGCCATGTGCTTCCGGTACCTGCCTCGAGTGAACGGTTTTGCGAGCGGACCGCGTTCTTCTACGTAACCGCCGAGCGTCACGAGTTCCACCGCATGGGAAGCGGTAGCGACGTTGTTCAGGAGCGCCTTGCTCGCGCATTCAGATGAGCCCCGTGCTTCGAGTGCCAGGAGTGCGGCATTGGCGCCGGTGCTGATGGAAGACGCGCTGAAGAGCGGGCCGAGCCAGAGGCTCTTGCACCATACAGGATTCGAGGTGCAACTCAGGAGAATGCCAGTGTAACCCGCGAGCAGGAGCGCTAGTGGAATGCCCGCAAGATCAAGAGGGAGGAATGCAGCGGGCGGAAGCAGTTCCTCATGCCGCCGGAAGCGTACCGGCCAGAATGAGCGCGAGCGCGATGAGCGGTATTCCTTCACACCCTCGCCGAGCGCCGCGAGTGCCGTCGGAACTGAAAATGCCGTGAGCACCCACGCCCCGAAGTTCATGGGGGAGGCGGGTTTGAAGACCCGGAGCATGTGGTGAAAACGCTTCGGATCACCGAGATCGAGAATCAGCAGCGGGGCGCATGGAATGAATGCCAGAAAGGAGACGTACGCACCATCCCGGGCGAGATCGCGAAACCGGCCGTTCCCGAGTAAGCGGGCGAGACTTGAGACGATGAAGGATCCCGCCGAGATCCCGCCGAGAAAGAAGTATCCCTCGATCTCCCACTTCCAGACCGGCGGCTTCAGGATCGACAGATCGTAATAACCCGGTTCCGAGCCCGATTGATTGCGAGAGCCGCATCCGGTGGTACCCAGGACCTGTCCTGGATCGGTGATACGGTAACGGGAGGTGGAGGTCTCTTCAGGCATGCAGGGGGAAATCAGGTGTGGCGACGGAACAACAGAGCGGATACGGCTGTGAGTAGAACTCCCGTGAGAAGACTGGCCGCGTAACGTTTACCCTGGTCGCGGAAAGGCTGCGGCGGGTTCACCGGGAGGTTGTATTCGTTGGGATGATCCTCGAGCAGGAAGAAGGAGTTGAGTGGGCCGTAATCTCCCACGGAATCAGCGCCGTAGAGATATGCCTCTTTGCTTCCACGCTCCTGCAACTGCCGGACCCGGTCGCGTGCGCGTCCGCGGAGTTCTTCCACAGGGCCGAACTGAATCGATGCCGTCGGGCAAACCTTTGCGCATGCGGGCGTCATGTCGTCGGACTGCCGGTCGAAGCAGAGCGTGCATTTGTGCGCACGACCATCCTGACCCTCGCCATCTGCCCGGCCTAGTACCCCAAAGGGGCACGCCGAAACGCAATATCCGCAGCCGTTGCAGATATCGTTCTGCAGATAGACATCGCCAAAGTCGTTATAGACAAGGGCCCCGGTGGGACACGACTGCTGGCACGGTGCGGTTTCGCAATGCTTGCAGACGTCCGACATCATCAGCCAGCGCGAGCCTTTATCCTCGTCTCCGATCTTCTCCTTGAAGGTGACATGCCTCCACGTCGTCGCGCTGAGGTGCCCCGTATTGTCATAACTGTTTCCGCTGAATTTCAGTCCATCGGACGGCAGCTGATTCCACTGCTTGCAGGCGACTTCACATGCCTTGCAGCCGATGCAGAGCGAGGTGTCCGTGAAGAAACCCATGACCTGCTCGCGGTCCTCCGGATCGCGGGGATCCGGCACGGGTTTGTTCCTCGGCGGAAAGACGTTCGCCAGATTTTCACGGATGTCGTCGATGAGGGAGGTGGTGAGATTCATCGGTGTACTTGCCCTTCGGGTTGAGCGTAAGCCGGGGTTTCCGGCGTCGGCTCTTTGGTTGGCCACCGCTTCACTTCTTCCGCTTGCGGCGCGGGTTTGCCGGTGATCCGCCCGGCTGTCACATCGACGGCGAAAACCTTCCCCTCGTGGATACTCACGTTGATATCCATCGCGAGGGAGGTCAGATCATTCGCCATCGCACCCACGCTTTCCCCTGCATACCCCCAGTGAATCGGGATGCCGATCTGATGCATCACTTTGCCGTGGACCTTCAGCGGCATGATCCGGCGTGTCACCATGGCGCGTGCTTCGATAGATCCGCGCGGTGAGCGCACGGTAAGCCAGCCGCCATGCTCAATCCCTTTTTCCGCCGCGAGTTCCGGCGAAAGTTCCACGAACATCTCCGGCTGCAATTCGTTCAGCCATGAGTTGAACCGGCTCATTACGCCGCTCAGATAATGCTCCGTGATCCGGAAGGTACAGGCCACGACCGGGTATTCGTCGGTCGGTGTGTGCGCGATGACATTCAGCGGTCCCTCGAAGTAACGAACCGTGGGATTGGTCGCTTGCTCATATAGCGCGTTCTTCACAGGCGACTCCACCGGTTCGTAGTGGACGGGGAGGGGACCATCGTTCACCCCGCCCGGCGCGAACAGCCATGCTCGGCCATCTGGTTTCAAACCGAACGGCTCCGTGCCGGAGTGTGCCCGGAGATCGGTGGCATCTTCCGGCGGCTGGTAATCGGGAGATTTCTCCGGCGGGAAGTCGGGCTGATCCACACCGGTCCATTTTCCTTTTTCAGCGTCCCACCAGATATGCTGCTTCCTCTCCGACCATGGACGCCCTTCGGGATCCGCGCTGGCGCGGTTGTAGAGGATTCGAATGTTCTTCGGCCATGCCCACGCCCATTCGGGATCGACGGGATTGCCTGGAGTCCGTTTCCGGCGGCGTGCGAGGTTGCTGTCGTAATCAGGGAATACTCCCGAATAGATCCATCCGCCGCACGCGGTGGAGCCGTCGTCCCGGATGTCGTCGTAGTTCGTCAGGAGCTTCGGCTTTCCGGTTTTCTCATCCTTCTCCCGGGTGTGATAGCCGTTGATCTCCTGGAGGACCTTTTCGGCATCGGGCTCGTCCTGATATTTGCTCAGGGAGCCGTCCGGTAACTTCACCGGTTCGTCATGATCGTAGCTCCAGGTGAGATGTTTGATCGGGTCATCCTTGGGGTCCTGCGAGTTCTCGTAGAGCTTCTTGAGGCGCTTTCCGAGGTGATAGATGTAGTAGAGATCGGAATGGCAGTCGCCTTCGTCATCCACCGCGCGATCGTGCCACTGGAGCAGACGCTGGGTGTTGGTAAAGGTGCCTTCCTTGGCAGTGATAGAAGAGGCAGGGAGGAAGAATACCTCTGTCTTCACTTCGCTCGGAGGAGGCCCGCTCGGGTCTTTCCAGACCGTGGCACTCTCATGGGCAAACCAGTCCTGCACCACCAGCCAATCGAGTTGACGCAATCCTTCGCGGTGAAGTTTTGCATTAGGCGCTCCCGCGGCCGGGTTCTGTCCGATCAGGAAGTATCCTTTCACCTTCCCCATCGTCATGAGGTTGAAATACGCCATGTGCGAGTAGTCGCCGTGAATGCGCGGCAGCCACTTGAACCCAAAGTCGTTCTCCGGCTGCGCGGCTTCCCCGTAGTACGCCTTGAGCAGGCTCACGGCGAACCCCTTGTAGCGCGACCAGAGCCCGGTCTTCAGCGATTCATGCTCCACGTAACCTTCGATCGTCTCATGCGTCTTCTGTGCGATCGGCATGGAAAGATACCCTGGCAACAGATCGTAGAGCGTCGGGATATCCGTCGATCCCTGAATACTTACATGGCCACGCATTGCCATGATCCCGCCGCCGGGGCGGCCGATGTTTCCGAGCAGGAGCTGGAGGATCGCTGCGGCGCGGATCATCTGGACACCGGTCGTGTGCTGCGTCCAGCCGACGGCATAAACGATGGCGCTGGTGCGGTCGCGGCCGGAGTTTTCGCAGAGCATTTCCGCCACACGCACGAATTCCTCCGGCTTGCACCCGCAGATATCCGCCACCTTCTCCGGAGTGTACCGGCGATACACACGACGGAGAATCTGCATCACACAGCGCGGATGCTGGAGCGTGGGATCCTGTGGAGGCCGGGCTTCGGTTGATTTGTGGCGGGGTTCGTTGTGTGTGCCTGCGCCACCTTCCAGTCCGTAGCCGTGCATCTCCTCGCCGGGGATCTTCTTGCTCTGC
>CBINJX010000278.1:0-6670 GCA_966251085.1 uncultured Verrucomicrobiales bacterium | reverse complement strand
GATCACCAAGACGCTGCTGCGCAAGCTCGCGCAGGTCTATGATCACGTGGACATCGATCCGTCTCCGATCCGCAACAAGATCCGCGAGATTATTGCCCAATTCGAAGGCAAGTTTGCTGAGCTGGAGATGGAGCACGAGCGCTCGATGGACAAGATCGAGAGCGGTGACGATATCGATCCTGGCATTATCAAGCAGGTGAAG
This sequence comes from uncultured Verrucomicrobiales bacterium, assembly GCA_966251085.1. Classification (GTDB taxonomy): domain Bacteria; phylum Verrucomicrobiota; class Verrucomicrobiia; order Chthoniobacterales; family Chthoniobacteraceae; genus CBINJX01. The sequence goes on along the minus strand of CBINJX010000278.1, from coordinate 6,468 downwards.
GTGTACATCGCTTCCAAGCGTAAGCTGTCGGTCGGTGACAAGATGGCAGGTCGCCACGGAAACAAGGGTGTTGTCGCCCGTATCGTTCCCGAGGAAGACATGCCGTTCCTCGCAGACGGCACACCGGTGGACATCGTTCTGAACCCGTTGGGCGTGCCTTCGCGTATGAATGTGGGCCAGGTTCTTGAGACGCACCTCGGCGTTGCTGCCAAGGCGCTCGGATTCAAGGTCGCGACTCCTGTCTTCGACGGTATCTCTGAGGAGAAGATCTTCGACTTCCTCAAGCAGGCCCGTCAGGTCGAGGGCTTCACATGGATCAACGAAAACGGCAAAGCTTCGGTCTTCGATGGCCGTACCGGCGAGGCTTTCGACCAGGAGGTGGTTGTCGGTTACATCTACATGCTGAAGCTCGGCCACTTGGTCGCTGACAAGATCCACGCCCGTGCGGTCGGTCCATACTCCCTCGTCACTCAGCAGCCGCTGGGTGGTAAGGCTCAGTACGGAGGTCAGCGCTTCGGTGAAATGGAGGTGTGGGCGCTCGAAGCTTACGGCGCAGCATATACGCTGCAGGAGCTTCTGACCGTAAAGTCAGACGACGTTCAGGGGCGTACCCGCATCTACGAGTCGATCGTCAAGGGCGATAACTCGCTGGAAGCCGGCACGCCGGAATCCTTCAACGTGCTCATCAAGGAAATGCAATCGCTCGGCCTGGACGTGAAGGTCGGAGCGCGCAGCAGCGCCCTTCCTGAAGCGCTGCTCTAAGTCTCTGGTCACCGCCGGTCCGACAAGGACCGGCGGTGACTCGCTTCCTCATTTGATTCTTTAGATTCTGTTATGATCGAAACTCCTTCTTTCCGTGAACTGGTGGGCGAAGAGCGCGGTGTTGGCTTCGACCAGGTCGGCATCACCGTGGCCGCACCGGACACGATTCGGTCGTGGAGCCATGGCGAGGTGAAAAACCCGGAAACCATCAACTACCGGACGTTCAAGCCGGAGAAAGGTGGTCTTTTCTGCGAGCGTATCTTTGGTCCGACCCGTGACTGGGAGTGCTCCTGCGGTAAGTACAAGCGCATCAAGCATAAAGGCGTTATCTGCGACCGCTGCGGCGTGGAAGTGACGCTTGCTCGCGTCCGTCGTGAGCGCATGGGGCATATCGAACTGGCTGTGCCGGTGACGCATATCTGGTTCTACAAGTGCATGCCTTCCCGCATCGGTCTGATGCTCGACATGTCGAGCCGTCAGCTCGAGCGTGTGATTTACTACGAGGACTATCTCGTGATCGATCCGGGCCAGACGCCGCTCCAGAAGGGGCAGTTGCTGACCGAGGCGGAGTTCCGTGAGGCACTCGACCAGTATGGCGAAGGGAACTTCGTCGCTGGAATGGGCGCGGAAGCAATCAAGACTCTTCTCTCCCAGGCTGATCTCGCCGAACTCCAGAAGGAACTCGAGGAGCAGATGGGAGCGACCCGTTCCAAGCAGATTCGTAAGAAGCTGGCCAAGCGTCTGAAGCTCGTTCAGGGCTTCGCGAACAGCCATTCGCGGCCTGAGTGGATGATTCTGGAAGTTCTCCCGGTCATTCCGCCGGACCTACGGCCATTGGTTCCGCTCGAGGGCGGCCGCTTCGCGACCTCGGATCTCAACGATCTCTATCGCCGCGTCATCAACCGGAACAACCGTCTCAAGAACCTGCTCCAGCTCAAGACTCCGGACGTTATCATCCGGAACGAGAAGCGCATGTTGCAGGAAGCCGTGGATGCGCTGTTTGATAACGGCCGTCACGGTCGTGCGGTAACCGGCGCTGGCAATCGTCCGCTCAAGTCGCTCTCCGACATGCTCAAGGGCAAGGGCGGCCGTTTCCGTCAGAACCTGCTCGGTAAGCGCGTCGATTACTCCGGCCGTTCGGTTATTGTTATCGGTCCTGAGCTGAAGCTGAATCAGTGCGGTCTTCCGAAAAAGATGGCGCTCGTTCTCTTTGAGCCGTTCATTATCCGCATTCTCAAGGAGCGCGGATATGTTCACACGGTTCGCTCGGCCAAGAAGATGATCGAGCGTCAGACACCGGAGGTGTGGGACATTCTGGAAGAGGTAACCAAGGGCCACCCGGTTCTCCTGAATCGTGCTCCTACACTGCACCGTCTCTCGATCCAGGCCTTCGAGCCGCAGTTGATCGAGGGTGAGGCTATCCGTATTCACCCGCTCGTCTGTACCGCCTACAACGCGGACTTCGATGGTGACCAGATGGCCGTGCACGTCCCATTGTCCGTCGAAGCTCAGATGGAAGCGCGCATGCTCATGCTTGCGCCGAATAACATCTTCTCGCCTTCGAGCGGTAAGCCGGTGACTACACCTTCTCAGGACATTATTCTCGGCTGCTATTACCTCAGCCAGAATCCGCGTAAGGCGGCGATGAAAGAAGGCGAGCGTCTGCCTCTCTTCTCCGAGCCGAGCGAAGTCGAGTTCGCGATGACTGAAGGTAGCGTAAAGGTCCACACCCGGATCCGCTTCAAAAATCCCGACTTCGGTAAGAAGACCGTCTATGGTGATTCGAATGCCCGCGTGATCGAAACAACTGCCGGCCGTGTGATCTTCAATCAGATCTTCCCGGAAGGTGTCGGGTTCTTCAACAAGGCCTGCGGTAAGAAACAGATCTCGGACATCATCTTCCGCACCTATCAGGCAGCCGGCCATCAGGCGACGGTTGAGATGCTCGACCGTCTGAAGGATCTGGGCTTCACCTGGGCGATGAAGGCCGGTGTATCGATCGGCATCACCGACATGATCATTCCCAAGGAGAAGCACATCGAGCTGGAGAATGCTTACAAGCAAATCGCCCTCGTTGAGCAGCAGTACCGCCGCGGTATCATCACCGATGGTGAACGCTACAACAAGGTCATCGATATCTGGACGCACGCCGGTGAAGAAATCGCGAACGTCATGTTCCGTACCCTCGAACACAACGAGGGCCGTAAGGAATTGAATCCGGTGTACCTGATGGTGGACTCCGGCGCTCGTGGTAACCGCCAGCAGGTGAAGCAGCTTGCAGGTATGCGCGGCCTCATGGCCAAGCCGGACGGCTCGATCATCGAGCAGCCGATTACCTCAAACTTCCGTGAAGGTCTGACCGTGTTGGAGTACTTCATCTCTACCCACGGTGCTCGTAAGGGTCTCGCCGATACGGCGTTGAAGACTGCGGACTCCGGTTACCTCACCCGTAAGCTCGTTGATGCGTCACAGGATGTGATCATTTACGAAGAGGATTGCGGAACGATCGCCGGTATCACAGTCCGCCCGATCTACGAAGGTGACGAAGAGGTGGTTGATCTCCGTACCCGTATCATCGGTCGTGTTTCGTGCGAAACCGTCAAGGACCCGGTCTCCGGCAGCGTGCTGCTCAAGCGCGGTGACCTGATCGAGGAAGGGATTGCCGGCTCTCTCGAGAACATCGGCGTCGAGGCTCTCAAGATCCGTTCGGTGCTCACCTGTGAATCGAAGCGTGGCGTTTGCGCCAAGTGCTACGGCCGTAATCTGGCAACAGGCCAATTGGTCAAGCTGGGTGAGGCTGTTGGTATTATCGCTGCACAGTCGATCGGTGAGCCCGGTACGCAGCTGACCATGCGTACCTTCCACGTCGGTGGTATCGCGTCGCAGACCTTCAAGCAGCCCGTCATCAAGGCGAAGAACGACGGTGTTGTTCGCTACAATGACATCAAAGCTGTACAGTCGCTCGACGGTAACTTCATCGCTCTGAATAAGAACGGCACCGTAACCATCCATGCGAAGGATGGCCGCGAGCTCGAGCGCTACAATATCGTTATTGGTTGCGTTATCGCCGTGGCTGATGGTGGTGAAGTGAAGAAGGGCGAAGCCTTCGCTCAGTGGGATCCGCACAACGTGCCGATTCTCACAGAGAAGAGCGGTAAGGTGGAGTTCCGAGACATGATCCAGGGCGTCACCGTTAAGAAGGAGGTCGACGAGGCCACCGGCGTCATGGGTACCGTCGTTATCGAGCACAAGGAAGACCTGCACCCGCAGATCGTCATCGTGGATGAGAAGACAAAGGACATCCTCGCGAGCTACTCCATTCCCGCAGGCGCTCACGTCGCTGTACAGGAAGGGAAGAAGGTTCAAGGCGGACAACTTCTCGCGAAGACCCCACGTAAGATTGCGAAGACCAAGGACATCACCGGTGGTCTCCCACGCGTTGCCGAACTCTTCGAAGCTCGCCGTCCGAAAGACGCTGCTGAGATTGCGAAGATTGACGGTATCGTCGAGATCGGCGGCACCGTCCGCGGTAAGCGCAAGATCATCGTTCGCGATGAGGAAACCGGCGCTGAGGAGGAACACCTCGTTCCTCTGGCCAAGCACATCATTGTGACTAAGGGCGATCATGTGAACAAGGGCCAGCAATTGACCGACGGTCCGGTGCCTCCGCATGACATTCTCGACGTCCTCGGGCCTCAGGCGCTTCAGGAGCACCTCGTTAATGAGGTTCAGGAAGTGTACCGCCTGCAGGGTGTGGAAATCGCGGACAAGCACATCGAAATCATCATCCGTCAGATGCTCCGCAAGGTGAAGGTCACCGAGCCGGGCGATACGACGCTCCTTTGGGGCGATCAGGTCGACCGCCTTGCTTTCGAAGAGGAGAACAAGCGTGTGATGGATATGGGTGGAAAGCCGGCAGAGGCCGTTCCGGTCCTGTTGGGTATTACGAAGGCATCGCTGGAGACCGAGAGCTTCATCTCGGCGGCAAGCTTCCAGGATACCACCCGTGTGCTCACCGAAGCAGCAACCCTCGGTCGTATCGACCACCTGCGCGGCTTTAAGGAGAACGTGATCATGGGACACCTGATCCCTGCGGGCACAGGCTTCCCTGTGCACCGTGAGGTGAAGATCACCTCGATCACCGATCATCTCCCGGCTCCGGGGGGTGATGGCGAAGGTGCTGCCGAGCCGGTACTCGCTTAAGCAAAGGTCGAGAAGCAGTAATCACAAAGGCCGGGAACCGATTGGTTCCCGGCCTTTTGTTTTCACGCAGTCGTGCGGCTGGGGCGGATTGAGAAACTGGTGAAATGGTGTAGCTTGTGATCCGGCCACTGGCTTGGAAGCTTCGCGGACCGGTGATCGTGCTATGAAGCGTGCGCCTGTAAGTTCATCGAATCTGGAGACTGTGGGGTATCATTCTGAGACCCAGACTCTTGAAATCGAATTTCGGCATGGCGGTGTATACCAGTACTACGATGTTCCAATGCACCGCTATATGGAGCTCATGAGGGCGGATTCAAAGGGGCATTTCTTCGATCAATTCATCAAGAAGGCGGGATATAGATACCGTAAGGTGCCGGAATTTGATTGAAGCAAGGCACGCTTCTCGCCGGAATCCCGGTATGTCTATAGCCACCAAAACGGGTGATCGGGGGGGCACTGCGTTGATGTTTGGCCGCCGGGTATCTAAAACTCACCCGCGAGTAGTGGCCTATGGTACGGTTGATGAACTCAATAGTGCACTAGGGATGGTGCGCGCTTTCTGTGGTGATGAGCTGATCGCCGGCCGGGTTTTTGAAGTACAGAAGGAGCTGGTGGTGCTGATGGGAGAGTTAGCTGTCGATCCTGCCGATCGGGATCGATATGCAGAGAAGGGGTTCCAGTTTGTCACTGAGCCCATGGTCGATGCGCTTACCGCTCAGGTGGATGATCTGGAGAAGAATCAGCGGATCAGTTTCAAACACTGGGCGACACCTGGAGCCACCCAACCTAGTGCTGTGCTGGATCTTGCACGTACAGCATGTCGGCGCGCGGAGCGCGAGGTCGTTGCTCTTCACGAGAGTGAGGGAGAGGTGAATCCCGAGATTGTGCGCTACCTGAACCGTCTTTCAGATCTCTGCTGGCTCTGGGCTCGCTGGGTAGAGACCCGAGCTGGTGTGGCGGACTGATGCTTCCGTATAAAAGAAAAAGGGCGCTACCTTATGAAGGTAGCGCCCTTTTTGGATAACAACGGCAGCCTACTGCTGCGGCTCTGGTTGAGCTGGCGGAATATCCACTCCCGCCGGTGCAGGAGCAGGAGCTTCGGCTGGTGTAGCTGCAGGAGTGCTTTCCGCAGCGGGAGCCGGAGTTTGTACAGGCGGCGTTACGGCTTCTACTGCTGGAGCTGCCGGTGCTGCCGGAGTTTCCGCAGGTACAGGAGCTGGTTCCTGAGGCTTTCCAGCAGCTTGTGCGGACTCAGGCGCAGAAGGAGCAGGAGTTTCAGCTGGTGTAGCTGCAGAAGTGCTTTCCGCGGCGGGAACCGGAGCTTCTACAGGCGGCGTTGCGGCTTCTGTTGTTGGAGCTGCCGGTGCTGCTGGAGTTTCCGCAGGTGCAGGGGCGGGTTCCTGGGGCTTTGCAGCAGCTTGTGCGGGCTCAGGCGCAGAAGGAGCAGGAGCTTCAGGCGGCGCAGCTGCAGGAGCACTTTCCGCGGCGGGAACCGGAGCTTCT
>CBINJX010000277.1:0-6672 GCA_966251085.1 uncultured Verrucomicrobiales bacterium | reverse complement strand
GTCCATCGGACCCGGTCGGTAGAGCGCCAGGATCGCGTTGATGTCTTCGATGTCTTTTACGTCGAACTGTTTACAGACGCCGACCATACCACCGGATTCCAGCTGGAAGACGGCGGTCGTTTCACCGCGGTTGAGGAGGTCGAAGGTGGGCTGATCCGTCAGCGGGATCTTCGCAATATCGAAATCCGGCACCTTCCGGCGAATCAGCGTCACCGCATCGTGAATGACGGTGAGCGTCTTCAGACCGAGGAAGTCCATCTTCAGCATGCCGAGGTCGGTCAACGGTCCCATCGGATACTGGCTCACCACCGCACCGTCGTTACCGCGGGTCAGCGGGATGTACTCGGAAAGATCGCGATCACTGATAACCACACCCGCCGCGTGCACGCCGGTGCCACGGGTCAGACCTTCCAGCTGCGCGGCGTAATCCCAGAGCTGCTTGGTAGCCGGCTCCTTATCGATCGCCGCCTTCAGCTCCGGGTTCTTGTCCACAGCGCCCGGCACGTGGTCCATCTGGCCGGTCTCCTTGTTCTTTTTGTCGTAACCGTTGAGCGTAATGTCGAGGTTACCCGGGCCGGAGGGGATCATCTTCGCGATCCGGTCCGCGTCGCCGTAGCTCCATCCGAGCACGCGCGCCACGTCACGCACCACCGACTTCGCCGAGAGGGTGCCGAAGGTGATGATCTGCGACACGGCACGCTCGCCGTATTTTTCACGGACGTAGTCGATGACCTCGCCACGACGAGCCTGACAGAAGTCCACGTCGATATCGGGAGGGCTGACGCGCTCGGGGTTGAGGAAGCGCTCGAAGAGGAGCTTGAACTTGATGGGATCGATGTCGGTGATGCCCATCAGGAACGCCACCATGGAACCTGCAGCCGATCCACGGCCCGGCCCCACTGGGATGCCCTTCGACTTCGCCCAGTTGATGAAATCCCAGACGATCAGGAAGTAATTCACGAACCCCTGCTTCTCCAGAACCCCCAACTCCCGGTGCAGACGCTCGGCAATTACCGGATCCTCCATGGCGCGAGGGCCGTAACGCTCGTCCATGCCGTCGTCACAGATCTTCCGCAGATACTCGTTCTGCGTCATTCCGGCCGGCGGGGTGTAGTCCGGGTACTTCGGGACGTTGAACTCGATATCCACATTACACCGCTCCGCGATTGCGAGGGTGTTGGTCACCGCCGTCGGGTGATCCCGGAAGATGTACGCCATCTCCTCCGGGCTCTTGAAATACAGCTCCGGCGCATATCGCATCCGACGTTCGTCAGCCACGTTTGAACCGGTGCCGATACAGACGAGCACATCGTGCGCCTCATAGTTCCCGCGGGTCATGAAGTGCACGTCGTTCGCACCGACCAGCCCGAGGCCGAGGTCCTTTGCGATACGCGGCAGCTCCCGGTTGACCTTTAACTGCGCCTCGATGCCGTGATCGTGCATCTCGAGGAAGAAATTCTCCGGTCCCATGATGTCCCGGTAAGTGGCGGCAAAGTCGGTCGCCTTCTGGAGCTGATCGGCCACGATCGCCTGCGGGATTTCGCCCTTCAAACAGCCGCTCAGGGCAATGATGTCCTCCTTATACTCCGCCAGCAGTTCCTTATCGATCCGCGGCTTGTAATACATGCCGTCGAGGTGAGCGATGGAGACTAGCTTCACCAGGTTGTGATATCCCTTGCGGCTGGTCGCGAGGAGCGTGAGATGCGATGCAGCATCACGTCCGCTGGTCGCCTTCTTCTCCTTGTGGGAACCGGGGGCCATATAGACCTCGCAGCCGACGATCGGATTGATCCCTGCCTTCTTGGCCTCCTGGTAAAACTCGATCGCCCCGTAGAGCACGCCGTGATCGGTCATACCCACCGCCGGCATCTTGTATTCCTTCGCCTTTTTCATCAGCTCCGCGATGCGCACGGCGCCATCGAGGGTGGAGTATTCCGTATGGACGTGGAGGTGGACGAAGGAATCGGACATGGTGGTCTCCGGGACTATACGCGCGGATGGGGGGAGGCGAAGGGGAAATCTTGGTCCCTCGTACTCTTAATCTTACTCGTAATCGTAATCTTACTCTCCCGCTCGTCCGGCGGCAGAGAGCGTAGGATTAATTACGATTACGACCCGCCCCTTTGGAGACAATACGTCTCGCGAAAGGGGTCACCTGACCTGCCGGAGCATTATATCGTGGATCTTCCGCGCGATTGCCTGCCGCCGTGAACCGCTCACAATATGCCCTCTTCTTTCAAGAAACTGATCCTTCGGGAGAGCTCGAATTAGCTCGCAGTTTACAGCGGTCGGACGATCGAGCCCTTCTTCTACACCAATTGGCACTTCAATGATCTTAGCAGGTCGATCCGGACGTATCGATCGGCAATACAGTGCATTTACCACAGTAAGCCTCGAATTAGCGCACCGCTCATCAACCGAGATAATTACCGCCGGATATGGCCCCTCTTCCTCGAAGGGGAAGAGGTAAATATCCCATTGCCGCACACCTACGCACCTTTGACCGTTGCTTTTGAGATCATCGCCTCAGTAGCGATGTACTCTTCGTCAAAGATGTCGTCGAAATAGCCCGGAGGGTTGACTACCGGCTCTAGCGCGTTCACAGGCCTCGTTGTCTCACGAGACTCTTTTACCTGTACCGCGACAACCTTGTACGTCGCACCAAGTTGAGATGTCACACTGATCAATTCACCCGATGCGGCCCCCCGCCGCCCAGCTGTGATCTTCTTTCGCCTCACAAAATATTGCCGACGTCCAGCTCCTTTGCTCTTGTAGGATGTAAGGGGTTTCATCATCGGCACAGAAATAATTTATGTGCGTACTGGTAAGTACGCAAGGCAGATCCAAAGCGCCCTCATTTGCCCACATCTCAACCTCCGCTCAGTGCTATGCCCTATTCGTCAGGCACTTCGCGGCTACGGAAGAACCACGATGCTAGTATTCGGATCGGAGTCGAACGCGGACAGCACGAGGTACTTCGAGCGTAAAAGCTGAGTGATGCGGCTGGTCGGACAGTTGCCGACACGAAGATAAATGAGCTTTGGAGGATGGCCGAACACCAGGCTGCGCTGATGAAAATCGGCGCCCTTCGAAACGATTGTGTAGCCGTGCTGCTTTGCAAAAGACCAGATGGGCGTGTCGCTGGCCTGAGCGAGCCCGAGTAGTTTGGCGTGCGATGAATCGGGGTAGAGGTCGAGAATCTCCGAGACGATTCGATCGGACAGATTCTCGTCGAGCAGGAGCTTCACACGGCGGCGGTGAACAGCTTGCGTTCGCGGTCGGCGGCGAACGCCAGACATGCCTTGATATCCTCGCGGGTCAGCTCAGAAAAATCGGCTAGAATCTCGTCTTCGGTCATCCCGGACGCGAGATACTCCAGAACGTCATACACGGTAATGCGCATCCCCCGGATGCAGGGCTTGCCGCTACGTTTGTCGGGCTCAACCGTGATGATGTGCTCGTAGCTCATGAAAGGAAAGTATCCGGTGCGGGTGGTTGCAGCAAGTTCCCCTCAGGGCGCATGGGAAAGACTGAATTCGGACGCGGTCTATCCAAAAGCTCAGTTCTGCCCTTTTCCTTCATCGTGACGGCGCACTCAGGATCAGCACGGGACGGATCTTGGCAGCCATGCCGAGATCCACCATTCAAAGCTCGCCTCGTTTAGCCTTCGGCACGACTCCGCGCCTCGTCGTCGTACATGGCAAAAATTGAGTCCGAAGCACTGATCATCGCCTGATATTCCTTTGTTTCGGGGTTTTGATACCAGTCGTGCTTGCCGCCATGACGGATAGAAATGGCTCCCTGCGCTTCGATCGCCTGAGTCAGGACGCGGCGTTTCACGCGACTTCCAATTCGCCGTGCTGGCGGACCGAGGGAATTGCACCTGAGGAGAGGTCGGAATACAGACAGTGAGACCCGTCCGTTGCGGCCCGGTGTTCATCTCCATGTGGATACGCCCTTGGCCTACCAAGGATGGTCGCCTTTCTTACCAAGTAACGGTTCCCTCTTACCTGAGGTCCCGGTACTGTGGGCCGGGTGCATCGAGAAGTTCAGGCTGGGAATCTCCTTGCTTCTTGAGCCGTCCCGCCGCGGCAGCGCTCTGAAACGAGCGGCTGCCCGTATAGGCCCTGGAGATCATCACGGTCGCTATCCCGTCTTTGCCTCTTCGTTCCGTGAACCGCCTTTCAATGTCCCTTGACAGCTCCCGGAGGGTCAGTCCGGCAGTCTGTATTCTGCCCAGTTCCGGCACTTCGGTTTTTCCGTCGGCGGCAATCACAAGGTCGGCCGATTGCACCGATGTTACCTCACGAGCAGTCGTGACATTGATGGTCATTTGGATCTTGTCGCCGGGAGCAAGATGGCGCGGCTTTAGCGGAACGCCCGTACGGGCCACAACCGACCGGGCCTCAGATGAGGCGGAACTCACATCGGCCGCAGTCGCGATTGTGCCCACCAGGCAAAGGATGAGGGATGCTGTCGTTTTCATTGGGGTTGGACGTGCTGAGCATAAGCGACAACGGAGGGCGGCGCGACCACTGCCGGGAGCGAAGGCGGTTTGCAGCAGCAGCGAGCCCAACGGGAGCGTACGCTCGGCCCAGCGGCGCAGTCAGGCTGATTAATCACAGCTCTTGCCCCCATCGTTTAGGAGCACGTGGCGGTAATATGGAAACCCGTAGTGATAAATAGCCCAATGAAGACTCGCAAAGCCGGCACCAAAACCCACAAAGGCTCCCGAGGTGCCACTCGGGTCGCCCACAGCAACCGCAATCGCGGAAAGCCCCACGGTGAGAGCAAAGGTAAGCAGAAGCGCGAGCCATGTCTGCCAGTGTCGGAAAGCAGATCGCTGCGCAAAGTACGCTGCTTTCCGACGCTCAGACAACGGACGGTTCAGGAACTCTGGATGAACTTCGAACAGATAAAGCCACATCGGAGCAGAGCAGGTGTCCAGCGTCGGATTCAAGAACCGACCCGATGGGGATCGCGCGGTTCCGACTGCAGGGCAAATCGGTAAATCTCACCAAGAACAGTCTCGGGCGGCGTTCCTTGAAGAGTCTGTTTTGGAATTACAATCGCTTGCACGGAGGCGACGTAAACGAAGATGTAGCTTTCAGTTTGCTCGACCTTCTCGACACTCGCCCACTTGTAGAAAGAGTCGCCCCCTGGAGAAGTACTGCGCAGCCCTTCTGGAGTGATGGTGAGCGTATGCTCGCCTACCAAGCCCCGGTTGCTCCCCTCGTTGAGCGCCCGTCTGATCTGGGACTCCACGCGCCGATCGAAAATAGGCGGATAAGCGAAAAACCAAATGACCGCTATAACGCCCATGGTGAGCGTGAGTCCGAGCACATCCTGCCCCTGTAATAGCCGGAGCACCACGGGGATTGCCGCCATGGGAATGAACAGGACGCGGACAAAGAAGCGCGTGCGTTTGTGGCTGGGAGAGTGGCGCAGATGGTGACGGTTAAAGGCAACCAGATCGTCCAGGGTAAAGTCGTAGGTGAGTGTCATTTCTCCGAGAGGGGACCGTAAAGGGGTCACCCGATGTGTTACAGCGGGAAGACGCCGGCTAGCTCTATCGATCGCTTACAGCGCCAGCCAAGCGCGCACGGCATTCTCGACTTTGGTCAGCGTTTCCGTGTCCACCACGCCTAATCGGCGTTCAAGTTTGACGTCGGGTATGGAGCCAATGCCTTGGGCGTCGAAGGCTCCAGGGGGCATGCCGTGGCGAGGGTGCGGAACTTCGTACTGCGTGCCACGCACACTGGTGGTGCGAATGACGTAAGTCACCACCGCTCGTTCCTCGTTCCGGTAATCGACACTCAGGATCAGCATAGGACGGACCTTGGCAGCCATGCCCAGATCGACCATCCAAAGCTCGCCGCGTTTAGCCTTCGGCACGACTCCGCTCCTCGTCGTCGTACATTGCAAAAAGTGAGTCCGAAGCACTGATCATCGCCTGATACTCCTCCAACCACGCCAACAGCTCGCTCAACTCGGCAGGCGGCAACTTCTCAATGGCAGCCTCGATTTCGGCGACAGTACTCATGGTTTCAAGGTACTCGTTTTGGATTCGGCATGCAAGCGGGTGCTCCGCCGGTCAAAGGAGGTGGCGTTCTGCCCCCTTCTCTTCATAATGCCGGCGAAGTCGGTTCGCAGGAGTGACCGCCAGACGCGTTTATGGCTGGTTTGCGTTAGGGTGAGCGAAAAAATAACTTGAGCAAATTTGGGACTGTAGCGGTCCGGCACGATAGAGAATCGGAACTCGGCCGACGCCTTTGGACAAAAGAATTGATCAAATTATTCTTTCGCGCTCCCTTAGTGCGATTTCGGTGCACGCTTCGCACAATACCGCCCCTGGTGAGCTTGAGCTTGGCGTATCCCGGAGCCTTCTGCCTGGAAGCATTGCGGTGCCGCTGCTCGTTGAGTTTGTAGAGCGACTTCTGGATATCTTCGCATTCAAGCTCCGTAGCCTCTGGTCCCCAATGTGCCTCAACGTTGGCCGCAAACCGGCGTTCCTAGCGAAGTTCCTTCTTCGTGGTGTGGATGCTGCGCGACATTTATCGACGTGGGTTACGGGAGAAATGATGGATGGTCGCCTTTCTTACCGGCTAATGATTCCCTCTTACCTGAGGTCCCTGTACTCAGGGCCGGGTGCATCGAGAAGTTCAGGCTGGG
>CBINJX010000276.1:0-6676 GCA_966251085.1 uncultured Verrucomicrobiales bacterium | reverse complement strand
TCGTGGTGATCCTGAGACATCCCCGACATCCCGGCGATATATCGAAGAGAGCGCCGTTCGCGCACTACACGACTGGCGATCGACGCTCGAGTTCCTGTCGCGGCTCAGGCTGCACAGGGACGGGCATCTGTCGCTGGATGAAACTCCCGATCAGGCAGTGATCGATAGCTTTAACCTCCACATTACCCGGGGACGACGGCCGAACTTAGCGCATGGCATGCTATGCCACCTTGCGGGGCGGGCGAGGATGCGAACTATCCTGACGACGAACTTTGATACGTTGCTTGAAGATGCTTTCGCGCAAGCGGGAGAGTCCTGGGCCGTCTTTCCCGTCAGTTTGAATAGTGATCTCCCACCCCCGGATTCCGTGCATGCCCAAAACTGTATTGTTAAGCTGCATGGAGGGGCCGCCGAAACTCGAGCTAACCACTCGCTGGATGAGCCGCCGAGTGATGAAGATAAGCGAAGATTTTTCCATTATGTTCGGGGGCGCTACCCGGATGAAGATCCGCACAAGGGGGGCTTCTTGCCATCAAATATTCTGGTCTGTGGATATTCCGGCTCCGACATGCGCTGTGTCCAGATGATCAAGTTCGTTCTGGATTCGGATCAGGAGGCCCAGGTGTTCTGGATCTGCCACTCGAACAAAGACGTCGAGAACTTGCAAAAGCTTTTCGGCAGGGATGGATACGAGATTGCCGCCAGCTTGCGGTTATTGCATGAGCAAGCTGTATCTGGCACTCCAAGGGCGCGGGTGATCGTAACGGTCTCTCAGCGCACTGATCTTCTGCTTTACGAATTGTATCAGAGATTGGCACTCACCCTTCCTCGCGGTGGATTCAACTTCCCGCTTAGCTACAACGTTCCACCCGAAAAGTCTTTCACGCCCGAGAGTAGCGAGGAACCATTGAGCGACTTTGCAAAGGACCTTGTTCACAAGGTGATGGATAAGAAAGGTAAGCCAGAAATGATTGTCGCTGATGGAAGTTCGGGTTTGACATCGCCGCTACGGCAGGCCTTCAAAGAACTTCAGCGCCGGGGTCTGCGGGGTATCTGGATGGAGTTGGACTACTATGCTGACCAATGGGCTCTAGCACACGGGATATTCGAGCAGATTGCACTTCAGTTGGGTCGCTTCCAGCTGGACCACGCACGCTTCGTGCCGCCGGTTCAAACGGCGGCCGAAAACACCCCTTCCGATAAGGCTGCCACAAACTCTCCGCCCTGTGCTAGTGGAGCCGATATCACTTCGGATCGGGAGGATTGGAAAGCGCAGATCCGTCAACTGCTCCGGTGTTGGAACATCGAGCCCTCTGATTGGTTAATCGTGCTGAATGGGCGAAACGGGCCGGGGGGAGCGAGTAGCTGGGGCCAGTGCTATTGGGATCGGAATACCTATAGCGGCGTAGCAGCGTTGATCGATGCCCTGATTTCCGTTACCCGCCCGCACGAAGCCGAGAGCATTGCTGTGTCCGAAGATAGCGGCTTGGAAAGCAGAGTGAGCGATGCATCCAAGAAAACACTTCAGGGTTTCAATGTGCTGTATGCTCCTTATAGTAAAACGAGGCACCAACGAGATTTTCAGAAAGAGCAGTGGGTGACGATGCGTGCAACGAAAATAGCACAATCGGAAGGAGACGAGAAGCGGAAGAGAGAAGGTACCGGGCCTCGATATAGCGTTGCAGGGGAGAGAGGAATCACCGTTGATACGATTGTAGAGATGCTTCGCGATCGGGTCTGCCCTACTAGCCTGGAGGCAACAGAGCAGACATTTGAAGGGCGCATCGATGATGTAGTAGACGTATGGCTGGATTCCGACTGTCACTCGAAGGAGCTCCATGTAATGCGGCAGAGAAGGTTTCTGTATGGAGCGACTCTCTTTCGTAATGCGCGCCATCTAGCGTCATTTTCGTCCGAGGGGGTATATCCCGCGCCATATGAATTCAATGTCCCAGCAATAGGAGTGGCAAAGCAACCTAAGGGAGTAATTAATGTAGGCTTGGACAACGATTGGATTAGGTCTGCGGACGTGTGCGGCTGGCTTGCAAAGTTAAATAAATTTCATCAGATTCTCCTGTGTACGCCGGGTGCACACGCTTGGATGTACCGGGATGCTCGCCTGGCACTCCAATATTTTGCAGAGCAGACATCACCTTGGGACTTGGAAAAGACAAACGCCCCCGCACCAGAGCCTTTGACCTTCAGTTCCGCGCTTTCCACTCGGGCCCGTACTCACCTACGGATCGGAAATTGGTATCTGCGTGCATTCTGCGCTACTGGGCACGGCGCGGCCCTCCTGGAGGCCCTTTATCACTTCGCGGAATGTATAACGTTTGCTCCATTCGCGGAGATAAGAAAAGCGTATGAGGACCGGTTGGAAAAGGGATACCCCGAGCAACAGAACGCGTATCAGCGCCGTCTTACGAAGCAGGCACTCTTTGAAATGCTCAAAAGCTTAAAGCTGGGTCGTGGTGCGATCGAGTTTTGGATCCAGCCTACCGCTGGGGATTCATGGTTCGGCACATGGGCTGTCGCAAGGCTGGAGAGGTTGTTAAGACCAGCTCTGGAAGAAGTGTGGGACAGCCAGAAACTCAGAACGGCTCATTCGTTCCCTTGGGAATACTGGCTGAAAATATTGATTGGTGAGCTAAAGAGTCTGCCAAGCCTTGACCCAGAAAGAGGGGGAATGAGCGATCGTGGCCGCGATCAGAACAGTGAGCGCGATGAATCCAAACCTCGTTGCCAAGGCTGGTTCAACTCTGAACTTCGCATCTCCGCCCGGGAATTGGAGTGCTTTGATCTTGAAACGGACCTCGCTCCTCGGCTGGTGGATGCAATCGGCACCGAGGAATATGAGGATGCAACGCTCCACCCTCTGCCAGCCCTTTTGAAAACGTGCAAGGCAAGTCCACAGCAGATTAGCGAGAAGATACGAGATTGCCGGAATGAACTGCTTAGGAATGGCGACAACCCCGGCAGAATTCTGCGCGTGATCCGAGTAATCTGCGATGCTGCATTCCTGCATCTACATACCGCACGGTGTCTCGAAGCTGAGCGGGGTTTCGAGTACATCGATACCAATCCCGCCGCGTTCCCATGGTTCTCGACGGAGTCGTCTGTTCAGTGGGTCCGTGTTTCCTCACTTTGCAAGCTAGCTTTGAAGTTGTGTGCTGATGTTCCGCCCGAGCTTGCAAGTGAGGAGTTTGAGATGCGAGTCCATGCGCTGACACTGAATGGACTGGCTCTGGGACACCTGGGGCGTTTCTATGAAGCGCATCGCTGCCTCGATGATGCGCATGCCCTACTCTCGAGGGCGAACGGATTCGTCAAGCAGCCGGATGTCGCAGCCATCCATTTACGAGCGGCGGAAGTGAATATTGTCGAAGCACATATACTCCGGCGCTTCGCAGCGCTGCTCGGACCTAAGTTTATCCTGGATGTAGATTCCGGAACATATGCCGATCCCGTGATGTTGAAGCGGTTTGTTTCTGAAACGGGAGAAGGTGTAAGGAAAGAGCTGGGAACGAGAGCATTGGAGCGGGTTGAGCATTACTTCGCTCTCGAAGGCAATAAATATTCTAAAAAAGGCGAATTGGGGCAGCTGATAATTGAATTGCGCAAACAAGGGGGCCTGCATGGCGAGCAGAAACCCTCGAAGAGTTAAGCGGTGAGGACAGTATCCACTTTTTTATGGTTCTCTCCGCCACATTGTATGCTCCCAGACTTCACGCGCCACAGAACGGTGAATATAATGATGGGGCTGCGGTTGAAGCGGCTGTAAGAGCTGCGGCGCAATATTACCATATGTATCTCGGGCATTTGCGACCCAAGTACAAAGGCAGCACCGGGCTGGCATTCTGGAACAAGCGGAGAAGCAGTCTCCTTCGGCAGCACTTTTCAAAGCTGGACGATGCATGGCTGTCGCTTGAAGCAGCTGAAGAGGCGTTATCCGGGAAAAGCCATTCGTCCCAATGGTGGGGAAAGCTGCATCACTTGCGGTTGCTTCTTTATAGTGAACACGAGATCTATAACGAGAATCTGCCTTCGGAGTGGGAGCCGACGCCTCTACCCAGAACCCTTGCGTTCCGTTCGCGGCGGGACCCTGTTTATCGGATCAGTAGTGCGTATGATGGAGCACGCATGGCATCACCGTTAACTTGCTACTCTGCCTTCACGGCGATTCACCATGCAGCACGAGCGCTATACTCTTGTAGAGGCAGGGGTGCTAGCGAGTATGAGAAGAAGGAAGTAAGGCTGTTTCTAGAACGCCTCAGGAGCGACTTCGAAGCGGAGTGCAACCTTAATAAAGAGCGGATGCCGGCACTCGAGCGTCTGCTTTCTCCTGAGGGAGAGGGAGAAAGCAAGGCAGCAGGAGACACTCGGAAGGTAGTGAAAACGCTGTGTGACTATGCGGCGAAAGTGAATCAGTTTCTAAGCGAGGCTCTGGAACAATTCAGTGATCGTAGGGGAAACGGAGCAAAAGGAGCAGGTCAGCGCATGTCATCGCAGACATCCTCTGGACGGAGGAGTAGTACGGACAGAGGGGCTCTCACAGGGCAAACCCATTAAAACCTGAGTGGTTTTGATAAATGGAATCGTGGAGGGAGGAGGGTGAATGCTACCTCTTTGAAGAGTTTAGAGCACTCGCCGAGTGCATTCACTACCCAAGCGTCGAAGCACGGGGAGCTCCTCTGAAGGTTGAGGGTTGTTGGCTGAGAGGTGGGTGACTGAGAATGCGCCTTCGGCGGTTAAGAGGAGCCGGGAATTACCGGCTGGAGGAGCTTCCTCCACGCCTTCACGCGCTCCACCCGTTGCCTGCTTCTCTGAAAGGAAATAGTTGAGAGCAACTAACGCAGCGGGGCGCGTGAAGGCGGGAAGAATGTCCAGGACGCCGGGGACGGCGTCGCTCCGGAGGTCGGTCGTCATCGACCGCTCAAGCCTTCCGATCCGCCGCGCACCGGCAGGGCAAAGCGGGTGAGGCTTGTAAAGCCGGGGCTGTTTACTGACTTCTAGCACTGTGCACTGAGGACTGAGTGCTTTCTTCCCGCCATCCCGGAAATCTTGCGTACCCTCCAATCTGGCGCCTGCTCTCTCCCATTTGGGTCTCTTGTGCCTCCCAGTGGCCCGGCTCCCACTGTTTTCCTCACAGGCTCCGGGCTTCCGGCTCAACTTCCGCAGCTCCTCGTTCCCGCTTTACAGAGGAGGGGCAAGCATTGCGAATGACATGCCCCCGCCATTCTCCTCAACGTTTATTTTTAAAATCCTGTGAAGCGCGAGATCGACTCCATCGATGAACTGGACTTGTGGCTGTCAACCGCACAGGAGTGCCGCAATATCGCATTCCGGGCTCTGGACCTGACGTTCTACGATGAGCAGCTTGCCGCGCTGGAGCAGGCGGTGGATCCCAAGGATGCGTGTGTCTATTTCGGATGCCGCCTCGGACCGAAGATGTTGCGTCTCACGGTGGAGCATCATGGCCTCGTGTTCCCCGAATTCCCGAGCCGGCCATACAAACCGTACCGGACCGCACTCTACACCTACACGGAGCTGTTTGACCGCTTCGATCCGAAACAGATCCAGTCGTACATGGAGTGTGTGGATTGGCTGGCGTACTCCTCTTTCATCAAGGTGGACCCGGCGACGCACAAGCCGCTGAAGCCGGTGCAATATGTTGACGCCGGGCCCGATGAAGTACTTGCCCGGCGCTTGCACGATCATTTCATCGCCCGGGAAGCCGAGGAATTTCTCGAGGAATTCAATCCTCCGCACGGAAAGGGGATCGTGGCAATCATGGGGGGACACGACTGCCTGCGGAGTGATCCGGTTTTCGGGCAGATCGCCATTCTCGCACGGGAGCTGGCCCGTGACGGATTCCTGGTCTGCACGGGGGGCGGTCCTGGCTTGATGGAAGCCGCGAACCTGGGCGCGTATTTTGCACCGTTCGAGGACTGCAGCCTCGATGTCGCAATCGGCCGGCTCGCATCGGCCGCCAGGTACGATCATCCCGAGTGGCTGAAGGTCGCGTGGGAAGTGCGCCATGACAATCCCACGCCCGACCTGATCGAAAGCCGGAGCCTGGGGGTGCCCACCTGGTTCTACGGGCACGAGCCGCCAAATGTTTTCGCGACACACATCGCCAAGTACTTCGAGAACTCACTACGGGAGGAAGGTCTCCTCGCAATCGCTACCCACGGGGTGATCTTTGCCGAGGGAAACGCCGGAACCGTGCAGGAGATCTTTCAGGATGCCTGTCAGAACTACTACGACAGCTACGGCTTCAAGAGTCCGATGATCCTCTTCGGCGAGAGTTACTGGGATCCCGAGTCGCATCCCGGCGGCGATCCCAGAAGTAAGCCCGTGTGGCCGCTTGTCTGCAAACTGGCCCAGGAAAAGAACTTCGAATCACTCCTCACGCTCACATCGGATCCAGGAGTTGCCCTGGAAAAGATCCGCGCCTTCCGCGCGCCGGGGCAGGAGTGATGCTGAAGAAGGCAGTTGAGGGTTGAGGGACAGAGCAGGCAGATCGGAGCGGGTGAGAGTGGCAAACCTGCAGCTGTTTACTGACTTGGGCGCACTGAGCACTTCCTCCGCGCCCTTACGCGCACCCAGCTCGCTGGTTGCTCTCACCTCTTTGCTGCGGTTGAACACCCCACTCAGCTGTCGCCTCGGGCTTGCT
>CBINJX010000275.1:0-6677 GCA_966251085.1 uncultured Verrucomicrobiales bacterium | reverse complement strand
TTCCCGTTCACCGCGGAGATCGCACTTCTGGCCATCGTGCTAGTGCTGGCGATCGCCGTGCCGCTGGGAATGGCGGTGGCCATCCTGACCCGCGGCGGCCGGCACAGATGGCTGGACGCAGGCTTCAACTTCGTCACCAGCCTGGTCTACTCCGTTCCCCAGTATGTGGTGGCCACCCTGCTGGTGGTGGTGTTCGCACCGGAGCGGCCCACGTGGCGCTGCCTGCTGGGGTACGTGCTCGCCAAGGAGCATTGGAACAATGGGTTCATGACCGAGGCAGTGAGGGCGGTCGTTTCCACCATGTTTCAGGATCCGGGTATCTACCGGGTATGGGCGGTGGTGGATGTAGAAAATCCCGCTTCGGCACGGGTTCTCGAGAAAGCGGGAATGCGCTGTGAAGGAGTGCTTCAGCGATGGTCTCTGCACCCGAATATCAGTGATATTCCGAGGGATTGCTGGAGCTATGCGGTGGTGAAGTAGTCATCTCCTTATCAGAGTGCTTCATCAGAACTCCGGTTTCTTACGACACCGGTGATTGCTTTTTTCGGCCTCACCGCATTGCTTTCTCGATCATGCGTTCCCCTACTGCATTTCTGACCGCTCTCCTCCTCTGCTCAACCGCTCTCGCCGAACAGCCCATCATCCCGCTCTGGCCCACCGGTGTTCCGGGACAAACGTCCACCGCCAGTGAAGAACGGGACATGACGAAAGACAGTGATAATCGGGTCGCCGGTAAAAGGGTGATTCGCCTTGGGAACGTCAGCACACCGACGATTACGGTCTTCCGCCCTGACCAGACAAAGAACACTGGGGCATCTGTCGTGGTCTGCCCGGGCGGCGGTTATTCGATTCTCGCCTGGGATCTGGAAGGCACGGAAGTCTGTGAATGGCTGAATTCGATCGGCGTGACTGGCATTCTCCTCAAGTACCGGGTTCCAAAGCCGCCCACGGGAGAACCTCACGCTGCCCCGCTGCAGGATGTCCAACGTGCCCTCGGCATCGTCAGGAGCCGTGCGAATGAGTGGAGTCTCGATCCGAAGCGGGTTGGTGTCCTCGGCTTTTCAGCGGGCGGACACCTCGCAGCCATGGCGAGCACCAGCTACCACGAGCGGAGCTATCCGAAGGTGGACACTGCAGATGAACAGAGCAGCCGTCCGGATTTCACGATTCTTATCTATCCGGCTTACCTGGTGAGCAAAGAGGCTCCGGCGCAACTGGCTCAGAACGTGAAAGTGGACGAGCAGACACCTCCAGCTTTCCTCGTGCACGCACAGGATGACGGCGTACCGGTGGAGAACAGCATCTTTTACTATCTTGGACTGAAGAACGCCAAAGTGCCTTCTGAACTGCATGTCTTCCCCACCGGCGGACACGGGTATGGCCTGCGTTCCAGCGAGCATGCAGTGACGGGCTGGCCTAAGCTGGCAGAGCAGTGGATGAGAGGTCGTGGCATCCTCCGGCAGCTCTCTTTGGCGGCTGCAGACCAGCGCTGAAACTTTTTTTGAAACCCTTTGAACGCCTCTGACGGAGACCTGTCTTAATCTCCGTTCTGGGGGGAACTTGGCGGGCGTGTTGTCCATTCGGGCAGCACGCCCGCTCAAATTTTATCGGGGCACGAACGAGCTTTTGCCGGATATCATTGAGGAAAGTTCCCGGTTGATCAGGCGATTGCCGACATTCTGGAAGGCTGCCGATGCAATTTTTATTAGAATGCCTTGCCTCCGAATTCTCTGCTGACTAAAAGCTGACGCTGTCCTTTTCATTCCCCCAGAATGAAAGGCTCTCCGGAAAACCGGCTGCGGCTGACTCACTGGGTTCTTCTGTGTGAGAAGGTTGAAATTCGTCGTCCGACGCAATTTTGCCGCAATGGTGGAACCGGAATTCACACTGCCATTCTGCGCGTGTCTTGTTCGTGTGCAGTGGCAGTTCTCCTCCGACAAAGCAACGCCGGATGGTCCGTAACGTTCCAGACAGCTGCCGTGCTCAACGAAAGGTGATGCGCGGCTGCGGTACTGGAGGTTCCCAAGCCGCAACCTTCCCCTGAGTTTTACGATCATGATGCAGAACACCGATTACTTCAACGACCCGATCACAAGCCATGCACGCACCGACTTTCCGGTGCTCAAGCAGGATGCGACCGTTGAAGAAGCTCTAGCCCTGATCCGAAAAACGGGCGTCGGTGAAAAGATCGTTTATTTCTACGTTGTTGATCCCGAAGACAGACTCGTGGGCGTTGTTCCCACTCGACGCCTGCTGACCGTTTCGCTCGATCAGCACATCTCGGAAGTGATGATCAAAAAGGTCGTCACCATCCCTTCGACCGCGACTGTACTGGAGGCATGCGAGTTCTTCGTTCTGCATAAATTTTTCGCATTTCCGGTCGTCGACAAGCAGCGCCACATTATCGGTATCGTAGATATCAACCTGTTCACGGACCGGGTGCTCGACATCGGTGAACGGGAACAGGTCGGAGTTGTCTTTGAGACTCTCGGTTTTCACATCGGTCAGGTCCGCGACGCAGGGCCGGCCAGGGCCTTCCGCTTCCGGTTTCCATGGCTCCTTGCAACGATCGCCAGCGGCACCGCCTGCGCTCTCCTTGCGGGTGCGTTCGAGCTTACCTTGGCGAAGAGCATCGTTCTCGCCTTCTTCCTGACTCTTGTCCTTGGATTGGGTGAAAGCGTGAGCATGCAGTCGATGACTTTGACGATTCAGGCTCTCCAGGCGACCGCGCCAACGATCAAGTGGTATATCACCACCCTCCGCAGGGAACTCCTCACCGCCGGCATGCTTGGCAGTGCATGCGGCCTCACTGTCGGCCTGATCGTTTGGTTATGGCGTGGCCAGCCATTCGCAGCCGTTACGATCGGCGCGAGTATCCTGCTGTCGATTTCGGCCGCCTGTTTCATCGGCCTGAGCATTCCTTCGGTGCTTCACGCCTTTAAACTCGATCCGAAGATTGCGGCCGGTCCGGTGACTCTCGCCCTCACCGATATCTGCACGCTGCTGTTTTACTTCAGCCTCGCTACCGTGGTGCTCTAGAGATCCGACCGGCGGGAATGCTCGCCGGTCGAATCAGCAATTCGATCCGTTACGATATCGCTCCGAGCATGTTCGCCGAGCGGCGTTGGCCGGTGACGATGTGCGGCACTCCGCATGCACAGACCTCTACGGAAACGCTGTTCCCATCCGTGGTTGGTTCGTAGTTCAGGTTTGGTCCTAACCAACGCTCCACCTCCTGAACCGTCATTCCCTTGCGGAGATGGTAATCCAGCACCTGATCGCGATCGATCTTACCGAGGCCGAAATAGCGGGATTGCGGATGGGCGAAATAGAGGCCACTGACGCTGGAGCCCGGCCACATGGCGCAGTTCTCGGTCAGCTGAATTCCCGCATTTCGCTCGATATCTAGCAGCTCCCAGAGGATGCGCTTCTCGGTATGATCCGGGCAGGCCGGATATCCGGCAGCCGGACGGATTCCGCGGTACTTTTCTTCGATGAGTTCGTCGTTCGTGAGGTTTTCCTCACGCCCGAATCCCCACTGATCGCGCACCCGCTTGTGCAGGCATTCGGCAAAGGCCTCTGCCAGGCGGTCGGCTATCGCCTCGATCATGATCGCATTGTAGTCGTCGTGATCGGCTTTGAACTTCTCCACGAGTTCCTTGAGCCCGATTCCCGACGTCACCGCAAACGCGGCGATGTGATCTTTTAGTCCTGTTTCTTTCGGAGCGATAAAGTCAGCCAGCGAGCGGTTCGGCTCCCCTTCCTTCTTCGCCATCTGCTGACGCAGGAAGTGAAACTCCGTCAGCACTTCCGAGCGCGCATCATCGGTGTAAAGCTCGACGTCATCACCCACGGCATTCGCCGGGAAAAATCCATAGACCGCACGAGCTTCGAGTAGTCGTTCGTCGATGACGCGTTTCAGAAGCTCCTGGGCATCCGCAAAGATTTTGCGCGCCTGCTCACCGTATTTCTCATGCTCGAGGATCGACGGGTAGACGCCGCGCAGTTCCCATGTGTGGAAGAACGGCGTCCAGTCGATGTACCGGGCGATCTCCGCCAGCGTGATCGGCTCCACGCCAGGCTCACGATTCTCGCCAGATGACAACCGACGGGCTCCGGTGAATTCAGGCTGCGGCACATCCTCCGCACGCCATTCAATCGGCGTCCGCTTCTCGCGAGCTTTCTCCAGAGGAATGAGTTCCTGCTTCGGCCCCGCGTGCATCGAGCGCAGGGCATCCTGTTCCTTGCGATTCTTTGCAGCGAAATCGGGGCGCAACTCGGGGCTTACCAGGCTGCTTACCACTGGCACTGCACGGGAAGCGTCGAGTACGTGGACAACTTCGTTGGAGTATCCGGGTGCAATCTTCACCGCCGTATGCGCTTTGCTTGTCGTAGCACCGCCAATCAGCAGCGGCTGTTTCATCCCACGACGCTCCATCTCACGGGCGACATGGACCATCTCGTCAAGCGATGGAGTAATCAGACCGCTCAGGCCGATCACATCCACTTTCTCCTTTTCGGCAGTATCGAGAATCTTGTCCGCTGGGACCATCACGCCGAGGTCGATCACCTCATAGTTGTTACACCCGAGCACCACGCCGACGATGTTCTTACCGATGTCGTGCACATCCCCCTTTACCGTCGCCATGAGCACCTTGCCCTGCGTGCGAATCGCCTCGCCCGCAGCCAATGCTGCAGCCTTTTCGGCCTCCATGAATGGCATCAGGTACGCCACGGCTTTCTTCATGACACGGGCGGATTTCACCACCTGCGGAAGGAACATTTTTCCGGAACCGAAGAGGTCGCCGACGACGTTCATACCGTCCATCAGCGGCCCTTCGATCACTGCCAGCGGTCTTCCATACTTCGCCCGGGCCTCCTCCGTATCGGCGTCAATAAAGTCGACGATCCCCTTCACCAGCGCATGCGATAGACGCTCCTCCACACTGCCTTTACGCCACGCGGCGTCTTCCACCGCGGTATCGCCCTTTTCCTTCTTCTTCACCGTTTCGGCAAAGGTCACCAGCCGCTCAGTGGCATCCGGACGGCGGTTCAGGAGGACATCCTCTACCATCTCCAGCAGATCCTTCGGAACGTCGTCGTACACCTCGAGCATGCCCGCGTTCACGATGCCCATGTCGAGACCCGCCTGGATGGCGTGATACAGGAAGGCGGCGTGCATCGCCTCACGCACGGTGTTGTTGCCGCGGAAGGAGAATGAAATGTTCGAGACACCACCGCTCACCTTCGCGAGCGGCAGGTTCTGCTTAATCCAGCGCGTCGCCTCGATGAAGTTGACCGCATAGTTGTTATGTTCATCGATGCCGGTCGCAACGGTGAGGATGTTCGGATCGAAAATGATGTCCTGCGGCGGGAAGCCAACCTTGTCCACGAGCAGACGATAGGAGCGTTCGCAGATCTCGATCTTCCGCTCGAAGGTATCCGCCTGTCCCTGCTCGTCGAAAGCCATCACGACCACGGCCGCGCCGTAGCGGCGGATCAACCGTGCCTGCTCCAGAAACTTCTCCTCGCCTTCCTTCAGGGAAATCGAGTTCACGATCCCTTTGCCCTGCAGGCATTTCAGGCCAGCCTCGATCACCGTCCACTTTGACGAATCGACCATGATCGGCGC
This sequence comes from uncultured Verrucomicrobiales bacterium, assembly GCA_966251085.1. GTDB lineage: Bacteria > Verrucomicrobiota > Verrucomicrobiia > Chthoniobacterales > Chthoniobacteraceae > CBINJX01. The sequence continues at coordinate 1,045 of CBINJX010000275.1, read as the reverse complement.
CTTGGCGATATCCGGTTCGCTGGCGATCAGGTTCAGGAAGCGCGTCATGGCGGCGACGCCATCGAGCATTCCCTCGTCCATGTTGATATCGATCACCTGTGCGCCGTTTTCGACCTGCTGGCGCGCCACCGCGAGCGCCTCGTCGTAGTTGCCGGCGAGGATCAGCTTTGAGAATTTTGGAGAACCGGTGACATTCGTTCGCTCGCCGACGTTGATGAAATTGGTTTGGGGCGTCTGAGTGAATGCCTCCATGCCACTGAGACGCAGGTACGGTGGAATCTCCGGCAACCGGCGAGGCGCGCAGTCCTTTACGGCCTCGGCCATCGCTTTGATGTGCGGCGGAGTCGTGCCACAGCAGCCGCCTACGATGTTCAGCCAGCCGAGTTCTGCCCATTCACGGATTTGCGGCGCCAGCGATTCGGGCGTCTCGGGGAAGCCGGTCGGCAGCAGCGGGTCGGGCAGACCAGCATTCGGGTAGCTGGAAACATAGCACGACGCGATGTTACTCAGCTCCTCGATGAACGGCCGCATCAGATCCGGTCCCAGTGCACAGTTGAGCCCGACACTGAGAGGCTTCACGTGAGAGACGGAATTCCAGAACGCCTCAACGGTCTGTCCCGTCAAGGTACGGCCAGCGCGATCGGTGATCGTGCCGGAGATCATGATCGGAATGATTCTTCCGCCCGATCCGGCTAATGAGGACGAACGACTCCCCTGCTCGTCATACACCTTCTGAATGGCGAAGAGCGCGGCCTTGGCATTCAGAACATCAAAGATCGTCTCAACCAGCAAAACATCCGCACCACCCTCGATAAGCGCGCGCACCTGTTCCTCATACGCAACCACGAGTTGATCGAAGTTCACCGTCCGGAAACCTGGATCATTTACATCGCCCGAGATCGACGCCGTCACCGGCATCGGCCCGATGGCACCAGCGACAAAGCGCGGACGTCCCGTGGCATTCGCCACCTGATCCGCAGCCTTCCGCGCCAGCTTCGCTGCAACCAGGTTCATCTCGTAGGTGAGATCCCGCAGGAACGAATCC
>CBINJX010000274.1:0-6693 GCA_966251085.1 uncultured Verrucomicrobiales bacterium | reverse complement strand
CCGACACACTACTTACCGGCGGCTCAGGGTCAATGGGTTTGTGAAAGTTTTTTGACGAAAGTACGGAGCGCCCGGAGCGTACTCTGACAGGGATAAAGCCGAGAGAGCCAAAATGTCCCAATTCAAGCCCCGAAGACCCCCAAAAACCACCAGTACACCTCTGGCGGTTTCTAGAAACAGATCGGCGGTTTATCGGTTATACCCCGGCGGTTTCTAGAACGAGCGCCGCGGTTTCTAGAAACACTCTGGCGGTTTCTCGGTTCACCTCCGGCGATAAATAGAAAGGCGGCGGCGGTAAGTGAGTTATACCTTGGCGGTTTCTGGAAACACTCCGGCGGTATGTCATTTACACCCGCTCTGTTTCTAGAAACAGCCGGTCTATTTCTATAAACCGCCAGCCTGTTTCCAGAAACCGCCACTGCCCTTCTATAAACCGCCAGCGAGTTTCTTTTTACCGCGACTGCATTTCCAGAAACAGCGGCTCTGTTTCTATAAACAGCCGGTGGGTTTCTGGAAACAGGTGGGCTGTCTCCAGAGCTCCACAGGGGATCACGGGTGATCGGTGAAGCTGTGTGAGGATAATTCTTCTTTGCCCCACTGCCAGAGAGCTTCGATCACCGTATGTTCCGGATATAGCACTGATCAAAGACACGTGCCGACCACCCGTCCAAGCAAGTCCGGTGAGGGCAGGAGCGTCGAATGCTGAGAGCCAAACCACAACGGAAATCTCAGATCATGGCGCAAAAACAACAGGAGCCTCAACCAGTCCGCCCCGCCCAAGAGCAACCGGAACCCGGGCTCGAATCAAAGATGACGCCACGTCCTCAGGCTGTGCGGGCGACATACAAAGGAAGCGGCAAATTGAAGGATCGCGTGGCCTTGATTACCGGCGGCGACAGCGGAATCGGACGCGCCGTGGCAATCCACTTTGCCCGTGAAGGTGCAGAAGTAGCGATTGTGCACTTGAGCGAAGAACAGAAGGATGCGGACGAGACCAAGCGTCTCGTGGAGCAGGAAGGACGTCGCTGCATCACACTTATCGGAGACATCGGAGACGAGTCGATCGCGCAACGTCTGGTAGAAAAGACCGTCCAGGAATTTGGCCGGCTGGATATTCTCGTGAACAATGCCGCCGAGCAGCATCCACAGGACAGCATCGAAAAAATCACCGCTCTCCAGCTGGAACATACGTTTCGAACCAACGTGTTCGGTATGTTCTATATGACGAAGGCCGCCCTGCCGCACTTGAAGGAAGGCAGCGCGATCGTAAACACCACGTCCGTTACAGCCTATCGCGGCAGCGCCTCCCTTCTCGACTACTCTGCGACCAAGGGCGCAATCGTTGCATTTACCCGCTCCCTTGCTCACTCGCTCGTAGAGAAAAAGATCCGCGTGAATGCGGTTGCCCCTGGACCGATCTGGACTCCGCTGATTCCCTCCACCTTTCCCGGAGAGAAAGTAAAACAGTTTGGAACCGATGTACCGATGGGGCGCGCGGGAGAACCCGAAGAGGTGGCTCCGTGCTACGTGTTCCTTACATCAGAGGATTCCTCCTACATTACCGGACAGGTACTTCACCCGAATGGCGGCGAGATCGTGAATGGATGAGAGTTGGGGGAGATCTGATACCTGAGGTCTGAAATTTCAGATCGCACGCACCGGACCACAAAAACCCGATTCATTCGGAAATATGCCAGACGATGATATTTCAAAGGGAACAGAGGGAGACCTGAAGAGCCGCGTGGACACCTCCGTACCACGTCCCGAGACGCTCGATAAGCTGAGCGAACCCGAAAAACGCGCACTTGAGTTGCAAGGGGAGGTGGAACACGCCATGGGAGAACGCCGGGAGGAAATCGTGGAACGCGCTGAGGATGAGGTAGAACCCAAGCACGACAAGTGAAAGAGCCTTACGAAACCGCAACATTTGCGGTACCGCTGGCGACCGTAGGTAAATGGCGGAACGAAGATGTTGCTGTGAATAGTTTCCCCACCTACGACGCCGTGACTCCTGCGTCGCGGGACTTGAACAAGCTTTCTATCCTGCGCCAGCAAGATCTTGCCCGTACCTGGCGCAGCCTGGACGACCAGAGGGTCTGTGTGTTGTGTGGCAATGAGTTCCGCGGCAGCGACATTCACATTCAGAACGATCACGGGCAGGTTTCATGTCATTGCCCGACCCCCGGCTGCGAAGGCCAGATTCAGCATTTTGTTTTCCCGGGCAATCCCCTGCTCGACCCTCATGCGTGGAGCGATTGGATGCTTGCCCTTGGCGGCAGCGACCAACTCGATGGCAATCTCGGCGCGCTCGAAAACTCCCGACTGGGCGACTGAGGCGAAGTCGAAACTGCAACTCCGCCCAGCAGTTCGACCGCTCCGACGAGACGGAGCGGTCGTAAAGGATTAGTTCCGAGCCAATGCCGGTGATGCAGAAATGGGAGTCTGCACTGCCACGGCACGCGTAGCCGTGGGATTGGGCTTACGCAGCAAGTTGGAATACCGGCTACGGATCTGCTTCACCATACGCTCAACGTGCCGGTGCTTCGTCCGTGGCTTCAGGACGTTGTAGCTCCGCCAAACATCGCCCCACTGGAGCACCTCGATATTCACCCGGCGAACACCCCAGCGGTTCATCGAAGAACGGGACGGCTTATAAAGATCGATCGTATTCGTCCCAGCGAGTGCCCATCCATAATCATCGACCTGAAAGAGTTCCCCCGTCTCACGAATCCGGAAAATCGTCCCAGCGGGCCACCGGGACCAATCACAAGCTGCGCTGTTGATCGAACCACATTTCAGGGTCGTTCCCAGCGCAGTTTTGCGGGCGTACTTCCGGTGATCACTCTCGGTATGGGTGTAAGCAGTTGTGCGCACTGTTTGAAACCGCGTACGCGAGAGAGGCTTCTCGTACTTTGGCAGCGGGCGCGTGGGCGTAGTGGTGCATGCAGCGCCCAATATACAAAGCAGCAGGAGCGAGATACGGCCTGAGAGGGAAGGCATGGGCGCGTAGAATACCGTCCGGACAAATGCTGGCGAGCCTCAATCGTGAGGTGGATGCAGCACCCGATCCGGGAAATCGGTAAAGACACCATCTACACCAACTTGTTTCATGTGCCCGATCTGGATCGGAGTATTTGCCGTGTAAGGATACACCTTCCAGCCCTCCGCATGGGCTAGCGACACCAGCTTTTCCGAGGTGAACCGTACGTTAGGGTGCACAGCGCATACACCCAGGATCTTCCCCAACCGCCGGAAAAATCGCGTCGGCCTTCCGAGCAGTAGCCCCGCAGGTATTGCAGGATTCCCCACCTTCCGGAGCATGAGCATCTCACGGTACCGGAAGGACGACACGAGAAAATCTGTGTACTGCCATTCCCTTTCCTCCACGAACTCTCGAATCAACGCAGCAACCGGGGAAGCAGTCCCCTTCCCTTTCAGCTCCACATTGATAAATGCCCTCCGGTCCACCGTCTCAAATACCTCACGGAGAGTTGGAATGCGCTCCCCCTGCCCTGCATCCAGCAAACGCAAGGCTTCGAATGAATGCCGGCTCAAATAGCCGCGCCCATTAGTGGTTCGCTCCAGTCGAGAATCGTGAAAAACGACCAACTCGCCATCCACGAGCTGCACGTCGATTTCGATGCCGTGCACCCCGAACTCGAGCGCCCGCCGGATCGAGCGAAGCGTGTTCTCAGGCTCATATCCGGCAGCCCCGCGATGACCGATACAGATGAGAGGCTCGGCTGCGGGATTGGATTCAATCATGCGACCGGCAGATTACTTCCGGTTCCATTGAAGCCCAAGGCCAACCCTTGGAAAAGACATGCTCGCGGACGGAACACCACGCAAGAGTCGCAGCGGATGGAGGGCTGAAAAGGGCAATCGACGTATCAGCAATCATTGGACATCGTTTCAATGAACGTTCGCCACGAGCACGTCGCGCCCTCGTGAACGAACTATCGTTGGCTGTTTCAACAACTTTCACAGAATGATCAGAACCACGCTTCAGGGAGAGGCAATCGAAGTTTCCTGCATTCGGCCTGAGGTAAATCTGCCTGGACACTTATTGGCGATTGCCTTTGCAACGGACATTTCGACCGGGGCAGCGGTGGTTCCCTACGGCCGAAATCTTGAAGGTTCGACCGTGTTCCTCCCCTTCCGGGCCGACCAGATCTTCCTCATCCGAACTACTGACCGCGGAATCGAAATCCTTACACGAAGATGGAAAATCACTACCTGGGGTGCACTGGAGGAAGTTCGCACGGGAGTGGAAACCATGGCGCATCCCGGCGAACTCCGCGTCCGCATTCCGCTGAACGGCATCGGGAGCGAAGTTATCCGCTTCACAGCCTATGCGAAGGATCTCCGACAGAATGATGGTTGGGGAGAGATGCTGCCTGATGACCGCCTGGGTATTCCGTCTGGTTTCAATGACACGGCCGTGGCGCGATATCTCACCGCGGCCCCGGGCTCCGGAAAAATCGTCGTACAAAATCGCCTCGGCTCTGAGCGTCCGCGCATTTACCAGCTCCTGCCTCGACTCTTCGGCAACACCAACGAGACCCGCAAACCTAATGGAACTCTCGCTGAAAACGGCTGCGGCAAGTTCGCCGACATCAACGATGCGGCTCTGGCAGCCTTGCGGGAGATGAGCATCACCCATCTCTGGCTCACCGGAGTGCTCCAGCAGGCAACTGCGACCGATTACTCCGAAATCGGCGCGCCTGCCGATGATCCCGATCTCCTGAAGGGACTCGCGGGGAGCCCGTATGCGATCAAAGACTACTTCGACGTTTGTCCCGATTACGCGGTCCAACCCGCACACCGGCTCGAGGAGTTCCGGGCGCTGCTCGACCGGATTCATACACATGGAATGAAGGCGATCATCGACTTCGTACCGAACCATGTCGCCCGATCCTATCATTCCGATGTAAAACCGGATCTCAGCTTCGGCGCCAGCGACAACCCCACGACTTTTTTCGATCCGCGAAACAACTTCTATTATCTCCGGCCGGAGGACCACGGGCACGGACCACCACTCATGCTTCCGACCGTGGCTGATGGCGCCCCTGCAAGCCCCACCTGCCGTGTACTTGGCACCTGCGACGGGAAATATGATGGCGAACTCACGCTCGGGCGCGTCACCGGGAACAACAGCATCTCGTGGGCGCCAAAACTCGATGATTGGTACGAGACCGTGAAGCTCAACTACGGATTTGACTTCACCACCAGCGCGAGGGAGTACCCGCATGGAGATCAGCGTGAGAAGGCGATTCCCGATACCTGGCTCAAGATGGACCGCATCCTCGCATTTTGGCAGGAGATGGGTGTCGACGGATTTCGCTGCGACATGGCGCACATGGTACCGCCGGAGTTCTGGCAGTGGGCAATCGGCCGTGCTCGACAGCGGGAACCCGGCGTCTGGTTCATGGCCGAGGCATACGGTGACGATCCATCCAAAGTGCAAAGTGGAGACGCACTCCTCAACACGCTGAACAACGGGAGCGGTGACGTCATGTTCGATCTGCTCAGCGCCGGCTTTGATGCAGTTTACGACCATCCCTCCTACAAGAAACTAAAGGCAATTTACGACGGACCAGGGTGGGCGAACGACTTGGACCAGGAACAACCGCACTCCTTCATTTTTCACAACTCACTCCGGTACGCTGAAAACCACGACGAGGTGCGGCTCGCCGGACGGAATCACTGGGGCGGCGCGGGGATGAATGTCGGCCGTGTGGTCACTCCCGTCCTTTATGCACTCGGGCGCGGTCCGGTGATGCTGTATCACGGCCAGGAAATGGGAGAACCGGCCGACGGCGAGGAAGGTTTCAGCGGGGACGATGCGCGGACTACCATCTACGACTACTGGTCGATGCCAGCCTTCACTGGATGGGTGAACGGTCATCGATACGACGGCGGTAAACTCACGCCCGAGCAGCGGGAGTTGCGGGATTTTCACGCCCGATTGCTTCGCCTGGTCAGCGAACCTGCATTCCGAGACGGTGAGTTTTTCCCGCTCAATCCACCTAACATTGGACATGAACAGTTCGGACGACTACCAGGTGAATCAGCCAGCGGCCACTGGCTATACGCCTTTCTACGGGTAAGCGCCGAACAGCGATTTCTGGTCATAGCGAATCTCCATCCCGCGGTTTCACTGGAAGGCGTCTGCATCATGTTTCCTAACGACGCCGCGGCGTTTCTGCGAACGGAGAGCACCGACCTACTGACGTTTCACGAGCGGCTATCCCCTTCTGAATCAATGGTGGGACCGATCACCGCAGCCGACCTGCTCAGAAGCGGTCTCCCAATCCGCAATGTTCCGCCCTTGACCGCATATTTTCTGGAAATCGCCGTGCAGCCTGCCTAATAGCGCGCCGATGAAAGTGTTGATGGTCGTGATTGCCCTGGGCCTTTTGCTTTGGGGGTGTGAACAGAAGAGAGCGGACGATGAGTTTGCGGCCCAGCCGAATCCTGGCGATGCAAACAAGCCCGGTGCCTGGATGTGGGACAAGGAGCGCGGCAATCCGCTGGAACGATCAGCGTACTGAGACCGTGTGGAGCGAAAGATGAAAAAAGGAATCCGATATGGGGCGTCATCTGCCCCGGTAGGTTCCTCGCGCCGCGAGTGCCTTTTCAGGGTGGGCGTACAATAGTTCTCCACGCGCCCTCCCGGCGGTCGGCGGCGCG
>CBINJX010000273.1:0-6707 GCA_966251085.1 uncultured Verrucomicrobiales bacterium | reverse complement strand
GGAAGGCGACCTCCCGGCCGAAGACCGGCAACGTCACCCGCGCATCGGCCGCCCTCCATACGCCCAAAGTCCCCGTGAGTAGCACTGGCGTTTCCAGCTCGCCCAACTCATCCACTTGAGTGACGCCCAGCAGTTTTCCGAATCCGTTTCCAACATGGATCGCAGCCGGCACACGGTCCTGGAACAGATTTCCGCCGTGAGGAAAAATCGCCGTCACCCCGGTGCGAATGCCGGTCCCTTGAATGACCGTCGTGTGGCCGACCTTCACCCCCTCCACATCGGTCAGTGCGTTGAGCGGTCCCACTGGCAGCGTGCCGATGCTGACTCCTGCGTCGCGCATCCGAACGCGTTTCGCCTCCCCGGCATTCACCGCGCCCGTAATCATTATCAGCATTGCCAAGCCAGGGAGCAACACCCCGCTCAGGCGGGCAAGCGTGAAGCTGGTGGGTAAAGCCAACGGCGTCAGAGCTATGATCTTGTGCATCGCGTCCATAAGGGTCGGTGGAGAAAATGCATTTGGGCCGCAAAGAGGCACAAAAAGCGCAGAAAGGGTTTTCCATCCGTGCCCCGAGGACAAGCCCGATACAACCTGGCCACGGAGACGAGCTGTTCCTTCCGACGGAAGGAACAGCGTACGTATCTATTGAGAACGCGGGATGCGGTCGGGACACGCTCAACTCACACCGCCGCAGACTGCCAGCACTTCCCCGGTAATCCATGAAGAGTCGGAGGACGCGAGAAAGGCGACTGCGGTGGCAATGTCCTGGGGCTGACCGATCCGGCCCAGCGGAGTCTGGGCTTCGATTTGCTTGCGGAAATCACTATCGATAAATCCGCCGGCGCGAGCGCCTTCGGTGTCCACCATCCCCGGGTTGACGGAGTTGACCCGGATCTTCCGCGGTCCGAGCTCCTTGGCCAGCACCTTCGTGATCGCATCGACCGCTGCTTTCGTTCCTGTATAAACTGCGGAATTGGGCACCACGAGTGTGCTGATCTTGGAGCTGATATTGATGATGCTACCGCCCTCGGGGTTGAAGTATTTCACCGCTTCCTGAGTGGTGAGCAATAGTCCGAGCACGTTCAGGTTGAACTGTTTGTGGAAATGTTCCTCTGTGATGCCCTCCAATGGCTGGTACTCGAAGATGCCGGCGTTATTCACGAGAATATCAACCTGTCCGAAGGCGGTTTTCGTTTCGGCGAACAACTTCTCGATCTCTTCCTTTCGCGCCACGTTCGCCTTCACTGCAACAGCCTTTCCTCCTGCAGCAGTGATTTCGGCGACGACCTTGTCCGCACCTTCCTTACTGGATGCGAAATTAATGACGACCGCCGCACCTTCTGTCGCCAAGTGTTTGGCGATGGATGCCCCAATTCCCTTGGATGCACCTGTGACGACTGCGACTTTGCCTGCGAGTTTCTGAGACATAACGATTGCGTGGTGTTTGGATTGAGCGATGACTGCGCCGAACTGCTCCCGTGTGCGATGTCAGTGGCCTGGCCAACTTGGCGAAGAGCCAATTTCACGAGGCTTTCGCCACCGACATCCGTGCTGATCCCGGTTACTCTCCCGAATTCATTTTCGACACAGCCATGTTTTGTAGTGACCGATACACAAAATGAAAATGTTGCGTCGGCGTCAAACCATTTATTGTAGCGTTCATTATGAAACCCCAGAAAGAGCCGTCTCGCCCGGGTCGTCCGCGCGCCTTTGATGAAGACGTCGCCTTGGAAAAGGCGATGCACGTCTTCTGGCGCAAGGGTTACGACGCGACCTCCATTTCCGATCTCACGGAGGCGATGCAAATCAATCCGCCGAGCCTCTATGCTGCATTCGGCAACAAGGAGTCGCTGTTCCTGCGTGTGCTGGAGCGGTATGGGGAGGGACCGGCGTCATTCGTGAGGCAGGCCCTTGCAGCGCCGACCGCGCGCGAGGTGGCGGAGAAAAGACTCTACTGCCTGGTTGATTCCTTGTGTGACACGAAACGGCCTCCGGGTTGCCTGGCGGTGCAAGCCACGGCGAAATGCGGTGACGCTTCCACTCCAATGGGGCAGAAGCTGAATGAATTCTGCTGCGGCTCACATCAAGCGTTCGTCGATCGTTTCAAGCGGGCGAAGGACGAAGGAGATTTACCTGCGGATTCCGACCCCGTAGCGTTGTCGCGGTATCTCAACGCCGTCGCCCAAGGCATTTCGCTGCAGGCGGTGAGCGGCGCTACCCGAGAGGAATTGCGTCAGGTCGCGGATCTGGCAATGCGGAGTTGGCCGGGATAAGCACACTGACGCAGCGAAGAGCTACCCGCCGTCTCTCGCGCTGTTTTCAGCCGGGCGAGATAACCATAAAATCCGATTCGTTCCGGCAGAGTTCAACCGCGGCAAGCCTCGCCCGTGAAGCCAGCGCCTTCAGCATCGTGAGGTGCTTTACCACCTTGGCAGATTGCACCGGCCGGGGTGCCATTCCTGTGTGTACGCTATCCGGTGGTAGCGCTCGTTCCTCGCGCGACCACCGGCTACCTTCTTGGTATCCCTCCGGGATGGAGTAACAGGGAATCAAACTACCCGTTTTTGCTGAAGCGACCTTTTGCGCTCACATCTGGATACAAAAATGGGTCAGAACCGAGCTAAGATCCGCAACCTGATATGCGGAACAACGAGATGCTCATTTGGTTTTTGGTCGTTCTGGTCTTTTTCGCCACGTTCGTTGCGGTCATCGCCACCTCATTCTGGCCGGAAAGAGTTTTCAGAGATTCGTCGCTCAACTGGTGGCGGCGTGCGGCTTTGACTATAGCAGCCTTCGGCTGGCTCTGGCTGGCAGGCTCGGGAATCGTAGAAACGATTGCGGAACTCCCCTTCTTCGCGGCTTTACGCCCCGAATCTAGTTCAATCGTGTCGGTTTATTCCGTTGGACGCGATTTCATTCGGGCGATCATTGTCCTTCTGCCTTGGTTCCTGCTGCCTAAGCTTCGCAAAGCTATAGACCTTCGCGTGCGGTGGGGTTGGATAGCGTTGATCTTTTTGATACCGATTATCAGCTCCCAGCCTCGATCCTTCGCTGAAATTCGCGGCTTCGATTGGGAAGATTTTGGTCTCCTGTTCAGCTGCTGGATGTTGATTGGCGTCGTTGAAGAAACGGTTTTCCGAGGCTACGCATTTCAGTTGCAACCTGAGAGGCGACCTAAGGAGACGATTATTGTCACCTCGTTCATATTTTCCCTGGTCCATCTTCAACGGTATTTGCAGGACGATGGCCTCATAGCGTGGCACTTTATGGCCAACGCCTTTTTCTGTGGGATCGGCCTCGGGGTCGTTCGACTTTCCACGGGAAGCGTCGGTTCATGCATAGTGATCCATGGTGTGCTCGATATCATTTTTTCTACAGCCACCCCAGACATACTCACCGTGCTTGCAGTTGCGATCCCGGCGGCGGCCGCATTGTTTCTCCATCCCAGTTGCAGACGGATCGAGGAGCCCAAAGCGCAGGCTTTGTGCGGCGCAAACACTTGATGACATTCGCCCCTCCAGGTGGGCAGGAATCGCGCATCTTTCCCGGACGGGAGGATCGAGACAGTCTCACCTGCAATGGAGGTATGTGGCCTGGCGTAGTCTTACACGGATTTGCCTATCAACCTCTCGAGGCAAGCCTGCGTGCTTTGAACTGAAGCCGTCCGTTGTGCTTATTAGCAAGCACCCCTGAAAAACGCATAGTGGGATTCACCTCAGCGCCGATTAGCCTCCCTGGCTAGAATCTCCCCGAGTTGCCCGAAGTCCACGGGCTTTACCAGATGATAATCGAACCCGGCCTCCATCGATCGCCGGAAATCCTCCTCCTGTCCATAGCCCGACATCGCTATAAAGAGAGTTTCATCGTGCCGAGGATCCCGCAGAAGCTGCGCCACGACTTCGTACCCGCTCAGACCGGGCAACCCGATATCCAACAGCACGACGTGAGGGCCAAAGGCATGTGCCTTTTCCACAGCCGCAGGGCCATCGAAAGCAAGTTCCACAGTGAACCCTCTGCGGCGGAGCAGACGAGCCATGCCATCAGCGATATCTTTGTTATCATCGACCACCAACACTCGCTCAAAACCTGAAGACTGCTTCAATTCGTGGCGAGGTTGTTCAGGACCTACCGCAGCTTCTTTTTCTAAAAGCGGCAATCGGACGGCGAATTCACTACCTCGACCAACTCCCTTGCTGTGAGCTGTGATCGTTCCACCATGCATCTCGGTGAGCTTCTTTACGAGAGAGAGACCGATGCCAAGCCCTCCCTCCGAGCGTGTTGTCCCTCGTTCTCCCTGAGCAAACAGCTCGAACATCTCCGGCATCTTCTCCGGAGGAATACCGATCCCATTGTCACGTACCGATATGACGACCTGACGCCTGGAGGGAGGTGCCGATGTCGATACTTCCACCCATGCACTGAGTTCAATGCACCCTCCGTCCGGCGTGTATTTGGCTGCATTTGTCAGCAGGTTGACGACAATCTGCTCGAGTCGTGCAGGATCCGCTTCCACGAGAAGTTCCGTATCTGAGCGATCGTTTGAGCAAAGCATCTCATGATGGCGCCTCTCAACCAGCGGGCTGACTACCTCGACAGCATGGTCGAGAATAGCCGCAACATTCACCCGCTCCTTGTGCAGAACAACCACTCCACGAGTGATTCGTGAGATATCCAGCAAATCATCCACAAGCCGGGTAAGTTGCTCCCCCTGGCGATTGATCACCTCCAATGCCCATTTGCAAGCATCCTCCTCATTGTCTTCCTGGCAGACCTGAACCGCATTGCGAACGGCAGCCAGTGGATTCCGCAGCTCGTGGGCGAGCATGGCGAGGAACTCCGTCTTTCGTCGATCCGCTTCATGGAGTGCATGCTCGGCTTCCTTAGAAGCTGTGACATCTTCAAGCACCGCAAAACTGCGCAGCGGCTCCCCTTCCCGGCTACGCAGGAAGGCGGCACTGATGCGGACCCACACAACGGACCCGTCTTTTCTGACAACACGTTTCTCATTCAGATAGGACGGAGTCTCGCCCCGTCGGGCGCGTTCATAGATTTGCCAGTCCTGCTCGCGATCCTCGGGATGAGTGAGCTGGAAAAGCCGCATTGCGAGCAGATCCTTACGATCGTAGCCAGTGATGACGCAGCACGCATCATTAACACGCAGGATACGCTCATCCCTCGCATCAGTCTGTAGAAGACCTGCTGACGAGATCTCAAACATGACATGCTGCTGCTCCTCGCGAAGCTGCTCATTGACGCTCTGCAATTCCTGAGCACGAAGAGTAATTTCCGCCTCCATGTGCTCGGCTCGGTCCTCCAGCACCTGGACACCTTCTGATTCTTTTCCATGGCTCCGCTTTTCGCGGATGAACGGCGTCACATCTTCAACCCGATGGATGATATAAAGGAGTTCGCCATCAGGACCGAGCACAGGTGAGTTCACTGGACTCCACCAGCGTTCATCCCACCCGCCTCCCAGTTCCTCAGGTCTTCGGATCGGATAACGCTGAACCGCCATCGCATCGACCCTTCGTTCTGCCTTCACGCGCTCCAGGGATGCGCGCAGGTTGCGGACTCCAGTAGCCTGTGGATCACCGGGCATATCGGGATTCACCTCAAAAAGTGGGCGCCCCATGATCTGATCGCGCTCAGTCATCGTGGCGTGCAGGAACGCATCACTAGCCGCCACAATACGAAACTCCTTGGGTTCGAGCACAAGATAAGGCCCCGGCGCAGATTCGAACAGAACACGAAAGGGGGCTTGTGCGGCTTCGGATTTCTTGCGCTCGTGAATGTCCAGCAAAGTTCCAACCCAACGTACAATTGTACCGGATTCATCCCGCACCGGAGTGCTTCGCCCGAGATGCCACCGGGGAGCGCCATCCCGAAGGCGCAGCGGAAACTCGGTTTCATATAGCTCTCCTTTACGCACCGCGTCATGCCAGCCACGGAGAACCCGATGGCGGTATTCTGGCATGATCCCTTGTAGCCAGCCATCCCCCACTGTCTGCTCCATACGGAGCCCGGTAAGATCACACCACTGCTGATTGCAAAAGGTGACGTTCCCTTTTGCATCGGCAAACCAGACTACCTGAGGAGAGAGCTCCACGAGGACTCGATACCGCTCCTCACTTCGTTCCAGCTCTTCCCGCTGTCGCACAGCCTCCGTGAGATCACGGCAGATTTTTACAAAACCGATGTGCTGCCCGCTTTTGTCCCGAATCGGTGCAAGCTTTCCGCTGGCGAAGAACCGCGTTCCATTCTTACGCAGAAACCAGCGTTCTTCCGCGCAGGACCCTGTTTCCAAAGCAATCTTACGTGCCGTCTGTGGCACTCTGTTCTCGCGGTCCTCAGGAGTGAATATCGCTACAACAGGGTTTCCGATCATCTCCTCCGCAGGCCAGCCAAAGAGCTTTTCTGCCCCCGTGTTCCAAGTAATCACCCGTCCACCGGTATCAAGGGTAATGATCCCGAAATCATAGGCACTGTTGAGAACATCCCTCAGGTATTCCTCACCCGACGGGACGGTCGGGGTGGCATCTGATTTTGACACCGGGCCAGCAGAGGCCATTCCGTCTCGCTGCCTTTGAGCAGAGCGATCTGGATCAAGTCTGTTCGCCCACGCTGGCTCATTCATTTGGATCAGAAACTAAGAAGCGACTCCGCTACTGACGCAGATCTCGGACTTCGGCGGGCAACTGGCCACTTCCGC
>CBINJX010000272.1:0-6713 GCA_966251085.1 uncultured Verrucomicrobiales bacterium | reverse complement strand
CCGGAGCTGCTCCAGCGTGCCTATAGTACGCACGTCCACTTCACCGGGACGCGCGCAATAGCCGAGTTCGATGCCTAACGCGAGGAGCGGTTCACCCACGCTTTCTTCCACTGATGATTCGCCCATACCCGCTATACGATAGTTGCGCATGGTGACCTCCGGATCGCGAGGGACGAGTTGCTGCAGAATTGGGATCACCGATTCCTCAAACATCGGCTTCAACTCACGTGGTGGCCCAGGCAGCAGAAAGATATGGGGCGTGCGCACACTGTACCCAGGGTCGCCTACACCTGCAGGCAGTTCCCTCGGAGCCAGATACAATCCCGGCGCAGTGCCGTTCAAGTTTGGAAGGACCACGGCTTCCTCTGGGCGTTGAGCCTGACGCCCGATGCGGTCTGTCATTTTCAATCCACGGCGAGCGAACCGTTCGGTGATCGCCTGCATCACCGTTTCATCGTGCACGAGTTCGAGTCCAAGCAGTTCAGCGGTGATCTCACGCGTAACGTCGTCCGTCGTTGGGCCGAGGCCTCCAGTCACTAACACGATCTCGGCACGCCCAAATGTCTCGGCGAGGCCTTCCCGAATGGCGCTCCCATCTGGGACCGTTACCTGCCGCGCGATGCGGAGACCGAGTGGGAAGAGCACTTCCGCAAGATATTTTACGTTAGTGTTGATGACCTGCCCAAGGAGGAGTTCCGAGCCGGTGTTGAGGACTTCGAGAATCATTTGGCGCGCTGGCAGAGGGGAGGTGGTGGGCTCTTAAACCTAGTCGTAATCTTACTCCCCAAGTACGCACGGCACTGAGAGTGAGATTACAGTTACGAGTACGATTGAGATTACGAAGGAGGCGGAAACTCCCTCAATCTTTCCTCAGCAGTTCCATCCATCCTGAGATTTTCGCCGCAAGCGGTGGATCCATCTGCTCGGCAATGAAGTAGATATTCGTCAGCATCCGGATGAGCATTTGCCTCGGTGTTGTCGGCGCCAGGTGAGCAGGAGTCAGCACCAAGTTCTGCTGTTCCATCAATGCAGAGCACTCCTCCAGACTAATCCGGCGTCCACCGTGGAACGGATCAAAGAATACATCCTCGTGACGTGCCAGGAAGTGGCCGGGCAGCCCGACCCCATCGACCTGCACCCCCGCTCGCTTGGCTGCGAGCATGTAAACCAAAGTCAGGGAAAGTGGGATGCCAAGGCGGGATTCGATGACGCGCGGCAGCAGGGAGTTGTCGATCGAGTAATAATCATCGTCATTGCCGCGCAGCCGCATGTCGCGTCCCAGAAACTCCGCCAACACCCGGACACGATCCGCTTTGGTCAGTACTCCCGAAAGCCGCCGGGCCACCTCCTCTCCCCAGTCGTCCAGCACAGAGCGGAGCTGTTCAAAGTTTTCACCCGGCGCGAAGGTAGCCGCCAGAAGCCAGCTGGCCTTTTCCAAGTCCCCATGATCCCCAAAGTTTCTGCACAGTTGCGAAAAGGCCGCATCCATTTCCGTCTGTGCGATCTCTGCGATAAGTTCATCCAGATGCTCGGCAGCCCTTCCGTTGGCCTCGGCTCGCAATGCACGCAGACAATCCAGGCTCTCGGTTTCTGCCAGCTTCATTTGAACGAGCGAAACTGTCGATTCGTCATCGTCATCGAGGAGCCGGAGGATGGCGGATTGCTGTGCAGGCATGGGGGCAGAATCTAGGGACCTCATTGGTTTCGTGGGAACGCCCGCAGCTGGTTCATAGGGGATAGCTTTATCCGCGCTCTGCCTCAAGCGAGACTACTTCTCCCGGTTCACAGCTGATTGTCATCTGAATCGGCCGGCAGCAGACGAAGCAATCTTCCACTGTCGAATAGTCTCCCTGTGACGTATCGATCGTGGTTCCGAACATCTCTCCACACCAGGGACACATCACATCGGTTTGAACGAGCATGTCCATGGTGGGGAAACAGGTATTGAGGCCGTCAGACCGAGAGCGGCAGGCGCGGCGCATCGCTCCAGAGATCTTCCAGAGCGTAAAAGGACCGCTTTTCCTGATGGAAGATGTGCACCAGCACATCGCTGAAATCGACGATCACCCACTGGCTCAGCGGATATCCGTCCACCGCATGAGGACGAATGCCATAATCCTCCCGGAGCCTGTCCTGGATCTCACCGGCGATTGCCTTAAGATGCGGCTCGGAGGTGCCAGAGCAGATGACGAAGAAATCCGTAAAAGACGAGATTCCTCGCATGTCGATTGCCACGATGTTCTCCGCCTTTTTGTTCGCGGCAAATTCCGCGCACAATGTTGCGAGCCTGTCAGGAGTCATCGGAGTCGGAGAGGTAGACACGGTGTTGTTCAATCAGTAATCGGACGGTGTCAGGCACGAGATATCGGATCGATAAGCCGTGTGCAACCCGTTGGCGGATCTCTGTGGCAGAAATGTCGAGCCGACGCGAGAGCTTCCGGAAGCTGTGCTCCTCGTCAGTCTCGCCGCGACCGAATACGACAAACTCCACCTGTGTCCGAAGATCTTCGATGCGATACCACGTATGCAGCTTCGCCACGTTGTCATGCCCGATGAGGTAGAAGAGTTCGCAGCCGGGGCACTCCGCGCGGATCTCTTCAACTGTATCGATCGTGTAACTGGGGCCCGCCCGATGCAGTTCCCGATCATCGAGCACAAAACCCGGCTCCCCGACAATCGCCGCTTCCACCATCGCCCGCCGGATCTCAGCGGATGCCGGGGCTCGGTGAAGCTTGTGTGGAGATATGGCGGCAGGAAGGAATACGACACAATTGAGGTTCAATAACTCCATCGCGTCGCGCGCCATGATCAGATGTCCGTTGTGGATCGGATCAAAGGTGCCGCCGTAGAGTGCGAGCCTCATGGGAGTGGAGGAGTGTTCAGTGCTCAGAAGTCAGTAATAGTATCGCACGTGAGGGAGTCATTCTGAGCACTGAGCACTGACGTACTTAGTACTTTGACTCGTAGTGCCCACGTTGAGAAGCGGCGTATCATCGTTGGAGTGCCCGAACGTGACCAATGAGCCATCAATAGTGCAAGCCCCGCACGCGCCAGAAGTCACTCGACCCGCGAATCTCTTTTCACCACATCTTATCGCGCCATGTCCCAAGATGCCCTCGGTCAGCTCCTTCTCACTGGCGTTCCCGGTACTGAACTGGACGCCGCCACTGCAGCCACATTTCGCCGGATTCAGCCCGGTGGCTACATCCTGTTCGGACGGAATATCCAGAGCCCGACCCAGCTGAGGAAATTGATCGACGATCTGCGGGACCTGAGCGTCGTTGAGCCAATCATCACAATCGATCAGGAAGGGGGGCGTGTCTCACGACTGAAACTCATCGGCAATGAACCGCCGAATGCCAATCAGCTCCGCGACAAGAACGATCCGGGCCTCATCCGGCGGCACGGCGAAATCACCGGGCGCCTGCTCCGTATCTTCGGTTTCAATCTCGATCTTTGCCCGGTACTCGACATCTCCTTCGATGACGATGCCGATAATTCCCTGCGTGGCCGCTGCTATGGGAATGATGTTTTCCAGGTGATCCGGAATGCCGAGGAGTTCAACACGGGGATGCGCTCCGAAGGAGTGCTCTCGTGTGGAAAACATTTTCCTGGCTACTCCCGCGCTCCTCTCGACGCTCATCATGAGCTGCCGACGATCCCCCTCTCCCGCGAAGACCTCGAGGCTCACGAACTCGCCGTTTTCCGGCATTTTGCGGACAAGGTGGACTCGATGATGATCGGTCACGCTTTCTATCCCGCGCTGGAGGAGGGGCAGACACCGTCGTCACTTTCGAAGCGCGTAATTACGGATCTGCTGCGTGGTGAGCTTGGCTTTAAAGGCCTGGTGATGACCGATGACCTCGATATGGGCGCGATCCTCAATCACTACGGCTTGGAGGAGACCATTCGCCTCGCCATTACTGCCGGGAATGATCTCGCGATGATTTGTCACCGGGTAGCGTATGTGGACCAGGCGCACGACTTCCTCAAAACGGTACCCGCAGGGGACCTCTCCCGTGCACTCGCAAACGTCGCCGCATTCAAGGCGAAGATGGTGAAGCCCGATCCGTTTACGGAGGAAGAGTTCCGCCGTCGTGATTCGGAAGTGTGGGATCTACGTGCTGCAACGCTCGGTGCTGAGCAGGCCGCACAGCGGAGCCCGGAGGATGGGAAGCGGTCTCCAGTGGAGATTTATTGATTCGCGCACGCCGCTTCTGCATCGACACACTTTTAGCTCCAACGAAGCGTGTTAACTCAGCCCAGCCCGACTGAGGGCTGGGAATGAGAAAGAAAGTGTTCGTTGCTGAAGGACCGTAGTCAATTGCCGGAGAGGGGGCCGAGTGCAGGAAAACTAAAGCGGTCCTTCAGCAACGTTCTCCTTGTTGCTTTCACCCAGCCCTTGGCCGGGCTGGGCTGAGCTAAATGGGTCCGTTGGACCTGAAAAGGCGCCTTTTTTCTGCGGGTGCAGGCAGCGCTTCCTTTTGCCGGAGAGGGGATGTCAGCTAACACATTGAGCGTCTTACGGCCTCGGACTCCCGCCATCGCCCCTCCGCGGAGGCGCAAAGCTCTTATCGATCCCTGCGCGGAGCTGCTCATCTGTGAGCACCCCGCTCGAGTCGCTGTTCCATTCCTCAAACCATTTCGTGAACCCTGCGGCGAACTCCTCCCGGGTCAGCGCCTTGTCGTTGTCCGTATCCATCGCCGTTACGAATACCGGTGCGATGAAGTTCCCCGGACCAAATGCCCCCGGATCCCGTGGACGCCCGCCGGGTGCGGGACCGAATCCTTCGATGACCATTCCTTCAGCTTTGCCGCTCAGTTGATCGATCACCGATTGCGCGCGCGCCTGCACGAATGGCCTCAACGGTTTCAACGGCGGCATCGGCATGCCAAATCCCGGAGACTGCGCCGAAGGGGCCGCGGTTTCACCGGCTACATGCCGGTCGAAGCGTGCCAGTTTCTCCCCGGACTCTTCCTTCACGGCCGGGCGCAGGATTGCCGCGAGTTCATCCACCTGATCATGAAAGCGCTCCGGCACGAACAACGTCGTGCTCAAGCGCTCAAGGTTTTCGAGGTACCGCTTCTTGAAAGCTTCCACTGCAAACACGCGCTCCAGGAAACGGTTCTCGCCCTGCCATGGCTTGTGGATACTCATGCGTTCCCGTTGCTCCTGCGAACCACGCGGGAAATGCCCGAACGAGCGATCCTGATCCCATGCGATAAAGGAAAACTTCCGCGTCTTGGGATGCAGATGCAGATAGTAGTTCTGTCCCGGGCCAAGAATGCCATCCAGATCGCAGACCCATACGGTGACTGCCAGATAACGTGCAAATGCATCCAGATCGAGGAAGTCGCCCAACTTTGCTGCAAACTGAGCGTCATCGGCCTGCGTCACCAGCTTGCTGAACTCGATTACCCGCAGTGCGTCATCGACGGTGATATCACCTTTCGGATCGTAAGTCTGCTGATACTTCGTCCAGTCATCGCCCATGTAGTTGAACAGGCGCGGAGTCACCGGTTTGAAGATTGCCCCTTTTTTAGTGCCGAAGTGCTCCTCCTCGAACTTCTTTCCGATGTCCTCGACCAAGGAATAGAGCCCCAGGTACTGCCGCTCATGCTTGTCCGGCACAGTGACATATACGCGGGCGTAGGACGTGCGAGGTGCCGGAACTCCAGCATCACGATAGAGCCGATAAGCGAGCGTTTCATTCATCAAGCCGGGATCCGTGACGTTGCTATGCAGATTCAGCGTAGTCAGCCCCGCGATCTTCTGTCCCTTCACGTACTTGTTGAGATCGACCTTGAGCGAACGTTTCAACGCTCCGCGCGATTCGACCCAGGTACCGTTCCCCTTGTAGCGGATCGCGACGTTCTCGAGTTTCTTCCCCTCAAATTCCAAGTCGGCACGCACATATTTGAACTCGATTCCCAGCGCTGAGGCCAGGCCGTTGCGCTTCCCCTCGGGACCCTGCAGGAAAGATTCACGACCCGGCGGCAGCCCCATCATTGCTCCAGGCGGCGGGGCGAGTTGGATGTTGAGCCCCTTGCGGAGCTGATCGGTTGTCAGCTTTCCGGTTTTCTCCGTATCAGAGCCGGTAAACCACCTCTCTCCCAACTGCTGAAACTCTTCCGTGGAGAGCTTGCCATCCTGGCTGCTGTCGCCCTGTGACATGAAAACCGGGGCGAGAAACATTGCCGGACCAAACCGTCCCGGGCCAGGGCCGCGCGCTCCGGGACCAGGCCCGGTGCCGGGACCGCCTGTCGGTTCCATTGCAGTCCATTGCTCGGGAGAGAAAGTGAGGTGAACCGTCCAGATCTCGTGTCCGGCGAAAGGAGACGAGATATCCTTCTTCGCTTGTTGCTCGACGTCCTTGATGGCGGGCGGGGCAGGGGATTCGCTGCGTGGATCATCAGCGGTTTGCCCAATCGCGCTGAGTGGGCCGAGAAGAGCAGCTGCGACGAGTGAGTGCGGAAACTGTCTCATGCGATTATACAGAGGGAACGTACCGAGAGTCTTGTGGGAAAGGATCTTGTCAGGTCGCTATGCGCTACAACAAGTGGGGAGAATTTTCGCGCTCATTTGGGATGAAACGCCTGCTTTCTGGGATGAAACAGAGCGCAGGTCCCCGACGACTCGATCAAATTTCTCGATCTGTATCCTCCGGCAAAACACGTAGGTTGTGCTTCGCCGCCAGACAGTTACCGTTCAC
>CBINJX010000271.1:0-6734 GCA_966251085.1 uncultured Verrucomicrobiales bacterium | reverse complement strand
CGTACCAGAGGTACGGGTCCCAGACCGTGTACACGCCGTGGCCGGGTTGGCCGGACAGCGTGCCGTTTGCCGCGACCGTCAGCCAGCCTGGTCCATTCAATTTGGTGAAGGTGAGCGGATTGCCATCCGGGTCACTGGCAAAAGGCGCGAGCGTCTGCCCAGTGTAGGGCTGCAGCGCGCTGGCGCCCGATAGCGTGATCGTGGCGGATGAAAAGATTGGCGCGCGATTGGCACTCTGCCCCCAGAGAGACCAGACCTCCGAGCCAGTGAGTGCTTTGCCATAAACGCGGAAGTCGTCGATGCGGCCGTTGAAGAGCGGGTCTGCAAACTGGCTCTTGCCGATATAGTTGTTGGTGGCTGGAAAATCAGCGGGGCTGCTTTGAATGCCGAAAACCGACCCGGCAGCCTGTCCATTGACGTACAGTGTCATGTAATCGTCTTTCAGCACCGCAGCGAGGTGAACCCATTGGCCGATGGGCAGCGCGGCGGTATTCACCTGATACTCCATGTCTTTCCCGTTGATCGGATCCTTCAGAGCGAGGCGCAGGCCTCCTCCGCCGGCCTTGGGCGTTAGAAACAGGTACTGGTAGGTGCCGGTACCGAAGTCGAAGATGCGCTGCCAGTCGCCTCCGCCATCCCAGTTTACCCAAGTTGCTACCGTAAGGTCCCGGAGGCGTCCCGGTCCATCCAGCAGCTCGATGTAATCGTCGGTTCCGTCCAGATCGACAGCCTTGCCAAACTTTCCAGCCACGTATCCCGGCGAACCATGGGCGGTGCCGTGATATGAGCCCACGCTGTCAGTCGCATTGCCATTGAAATTCCACTGGCCGACCTGTGGGCCGGCATGCACCCAAAGCTGACGCGCCCGGCTGTTCAGTGTTTCGCCCGCCCCGGTCACAGCGCAATGGTAGCTGCCCGCGTCCGCCGCCTCGGCGTTGGCGATTCGCAACGTCGCACTGTTTGCGCCGGAGATATCGCCGCCGTTTGTCAGGGCCACCCCGTTTTTATGCCACTGCCAGGATTGGGCCATCGGCGACTCGACGTGGAACTCGGCTGTTTCTCCCGCCACCACCGCTTCGTTTCGCGCTTCCCGGGTGAAAGAGAGGATCCCCATATCGGCCCGGATCCCTGCCATGATACGGGTGTGCCAGAATCGCTCGAGGTACCCGTCCTCGTTATCGTAGTTGAATCCAGCGGGCCAGATCGCATGGCCATCGCCGTGCAAACCGTCGGCAAAGTCGTTGTAGGTGTCGGCCTGGGCTTGATTACCGTACTTTCCCTTCCAGACGCCGCCGGAGATCAGGGTGCTGTAGTTAGGGCCCGTGCCCATTCCAAACGTATGTGCGGCTTCGTGAAAGACCACCCGCTCGTTGCGTGAGTTGCCGTAGCCCATGTAGCCGCTGTAGTTGGCTTCAGCCGTCGGAATCCCCGGGTTATAGTAAACGCTCCAGTGTTTATTGAACGATCCATGCTGGTTGTAGAAGGCGGCGGCGACAGCCACCGAATTCGCAACCTGCTGCGCCTGTGGCGACGATGCCGGATCGAAGTGAAGCGTGTAGGTGATGTCGGCCCGCACGACCGGCACGGCGCCAGCAAAGACGAAAGCGAACGCCAGTGCGGCAAAAAGTCGCATCTCACATAACGTGAGAGCATAGCGGCTAAGCTTGGCGTCAGTAGAAAAAGAGACGGGGTGCATGGGGGAGGCGGGCTGCGACTGCCGCGCGGTTGGAACTGATCCCGGCGGCGGTGGGTAAAATGGTGGCACCCCGCTGTACCGCAATCGGAAAATCGCCTGCCGGAGATGTACTTTCTGCATACATCTCCGCACGTCTTCCAAAGTTCATTCACTCCCTTGAGCGAGAGGTTCTGCCGTGATCGGAACCGCCGAGTTGGGCAAGGGGATCTGGAAGATGCCTGATCCGCTCGCAAAGTGCGCGATCTATACCAGCTTGGGGCGCGGTCCAATGCCATTCGTCGCCAGGCTCCACGGGGTTGCATATGGAGTGCGGTGTCACGTCGCGGGCACAGGCGGGACGTGCCACCGCCTTCGGAAGGGGGCGCAGGCGGCAGGAAAAGGTGGAAGAACTGCACCGGAAAGGAAAAGCGCGGCCGCGCCGTATAAGGAAGCGTCGCCCCATCCCGCCGCTCGCATACGGAGAGCCTATCCTCTCAGCACCATACGTCCTCCGCGCAGGCACACCGCTCTGCCGCCAGAGTGGTGCTTCGTCCCGCAGGCGCGGGACCACCTCACTCCATATGCGTTCCGTTCATCAGCGCATGAGATGATCACGGGGCGTCGATCGCGACCTTCTCGAAAGTCGCAGTTGATGACGCAAAGGTGTTTCCGGAGCAGACAAAGAGACCGATGCGGCTCGCTCCGCCAAGCGGCGCGGAGTGTGTCATGCGCGGCTCACCCCAATCTTTCCCGTTAGTCGAGGTGAACACCTGAATCTCGTTCCCTCTTTGACGCAGCTTTAGATGAACCGGTGTCGTTACTTTGCCCAGATCTTTGCTCTGATTATCATCCTGATCGCCAGTCTTGTCTCGCCAGCGGCACACGAGATTCCCCGAAGCTTCTACCTGGACCAGAAAGAATCTGCCAGCCGCCTCAGTAAGTGACTCCCGGATCATCAACCCGGCAGCTGTCGGCGGCCGCGTATCCCATTTGTAGGTCCGCCCACCGACATGAGGAGCAAGGTTTGTGAGTTGCGCGCTCAACTGAACGTCGCCAGCGACAGGTTTGCTCGCGAAGACGCCCTGGTCGCGAACGCGTTCCCACCATGAGGTCATGGCATGACCACACCCCGTGAGCTTAAACGACGAGCCGGAAACGAGAACAGCGCCTGGAATCGGAGGCGCATTCAATTCATCGAAACTCCAGCCTTCGGGCAGGGTAGTTTTCGTGACCGTGATGGAGCAGGAGGTCTTTTGATTCCCGACCATGCCAGTGACGGAGCAGGTCCCCGCCTTCTTGCCGACAACAATCGCCGTCTGCTCTCCGATCTGGCGGACCTCCGCGACGGAAGGATCGCTGCTCAACCATTTGACCTCTCTTGTGAAAGTTGTTCCGAGTGGTGCGATCGTCGCGTTGAGAGTAGCCCGGCTGTTTACTGGCAAGGTCAGCTTGCTATGGTCGAGATCCAACGAGGTGACATCAACGCCGGGAGTGCAATGGATTGCCTCCAGAAGCTCGACCGAGTCGATCTGGATACCTTCGCTTTCATCTGCCGCCTTCACGTTCAGCCGGTAGAGGTTGTACTTGGCGGGATTGCCAATCGTGAACTCACGGCGAGTCTCCTGCTCGGTGAAACCCGGCCCCTCCTGAACGTCAAGGCGGGTCCAACTGGTCCCTCCATCGTTTGATCCGGAGAGTTCCAGCGAGCGAGGTAAAAGGGCTCTATTTGTGCAGGTGATCGCGTAGGAGGTTACGAGACGCTTTCTGCCATCCGCATGCTGATACTGGATCCAACTGGATGGAGCTTTCTCCCGCCAAATGCCGTTCATGCGTTCACCCGAATGGGTAACCTGGCACATGCCGGCATCAGCATAATAGAGCGTATCAAACTTCAGGTTGGTGGGGCGGCCTGTGCCGCCTGTCTGCATATCCTCGATCGCCTTCTCGACCTCTGGCTTGCGGCTCTTGAGCACGAGATAAGAGTGTCCCCGATCCTTGTCCGTCACCCACGTGTTAATGCCTGTCGCTGGATCTGTCACATTGGTGCCGCCACTTACGACCTCGTACCAAGGTGTAGCGCCGCGTATGGCGACCAGGGCTGAGACGGAGTCCCAGCTCAAGCGATCCCCCGCGAAGCCTGCGTTTGGGTAGAGACGATAGGCCATCGTCAGCGGATTATGTTCGGGCATCTCATAGGTGACCCGCCGCCCAGAGTTGGTTGAGCCGCCCTCACCGTTGAAGAGCACCGGAGTTGGCCAAGTCGAGCAGACGAGCGCGGCGGCTGCAGGATCCTGTTTGAAGTTCCACTCCGCTTCTTTGACATTCTTTACGGGAGGATAGATCCCACCCATGACGTCCAGCCGCTTCACTTTCGCGGCGATGAGAGCTCGCCCATCCAGCGGGCTGATGTCATCCGGCTGAGACTTGAGGAGGTTCGCAAGATTACGCAGTGGTCCTACCGCGAGCACCACGACGCTTTTGTCGGGTTGCCTGGCAAGAGTCTGGCGATAGAGCTTCACCGCATCCGGGTAGTCCTGGCCGCTACGGAACTTACTCGGGTAGTGCCGGATCATCTCGGCGGCGAACCCCTTGTGATCGAGAAAACCTTTATCCTTCAGCGTGCCCACTGGAATCTCGGGACGCCCAAACCATGTATTGATCCCGTCCAGGCATGGCGCGATCGCATCCGATGAGGTGCATCCAATTGTGGCAAGCAGGTTTGCCTCACCACGCTCTACCGCTGCGTGGAGGATGAATAGAGCGCCGATGTCATCACAATCGTGATCGACATCTGTATCGAAGATGATGCCAACCGGGGGCTCAACCGCATGGACCAACGTGCCCAAGAAGAGAACGGCAGCCGTGATGATTGTGAACGGGTCGAGGCGGCGGAAAGGAAACATGGTTTACGTACTTCTGCAGAGCCCACTCGCGCGGGAACGTGCCTCGCGGGCTAGGGGCGTAGACTATAGGAGCCGACGAGGACCTGTCTTCTTAGGCAGCGCTCGCAGCACGGATTACATCCATTCGAGGCGAAGAAGCTCGAGCGCGGGGCCATTCCAATGTGGCGGATTCGGATCGGGGCTGCCGGGCGGATTGAAGTGTGCGCAGATGCCGAGTTGATCAATTTCATACCAGCTCGTCAGCGGACCTTCGGCTGAGGAAAAGTCTTTTTGCTCGAGCACGATCAATTGCGGTGAAGTGGAGCCGCTTACTTCCCGGGTGCAGGTGAAAGTCCTGCGTGGGCCGCGGTAGCTTCGCCATTCATTTTGCTGGAGCACAAAGGTGAGCCGATTGGTCTCCGGCATTGCGAGTGTCAGGACGAGCTTCGCCCCGTCCTTCGCGCGCCAGAGCGGATCGGTCACTTTTCGCGTCCAGAACTGCTGATGCGCCAGATTGCCGGAATTGAGCACATACCAGTCACGCAACCCATGGGCGAAATCGTCTATGAGCGAACTTCGTCTGGCACTGAGCGTCGGAGCCGCTTCCTGAAGTTCGGCCGCGCTGTGTGAGTGGAAAAGGCTGCTGATGCAGATTTCGGTCACCGGCTTCCCATAGCCAGCGAGGGCGGATAACGACTCCGGTTTCGGCAGTGTGTAATAGACATTGGCGAAGGCGAAAAGCGGCAGGTCGAGCGTGTGCAGCGGGAGTTTCGCGGTGAAGCTGTCGCCTTCACTTAACACCTCCGTGCTGCGCCAGAAGCGGGCGCGTGGGTCGGGTTCGACACTATAGAAAATTTCACATCGAGCGACAGGCAGCGTCCTTGTGTCCGGCATGACGCGCAGCATGGGAACGCCGTCGTCCGATTTCAGCGCCAACTCGCTGCGCGGGGTCTCGGGCAATGCAGGTCCGGCTCTGAGGTGGTGGTCGAACCACATTGGCATGGTCACCGCCACTTCTGGCCGGAGCTGGTGGTTCATGTGCGGCGTCCAACTGTAGCGGGTGGGGTGATTCTTGATGAGAGCGTTCGTCCGATACACGTCGTCCATCCAGCCGTGGAAGTCGTTTGTCGCGCTGCGATGCAGCACGGGACACTGGATGAGAGGCGCGTAGCTTTCGTAGCTGAGCGTTTTACGGAAGATCTCGACATCGCCTTTGATGTCGTTTTGCGGCCGTTCCTTCGCGCCGTTAAAATCATGCGCCTTCCAGCGCCAGCCTTGTCCACCAACGGCCGCCACTGCCGCTTTCACGCGAGCATCGGAACCTGCAACAGACATCGTCAAATTGCCGCCCATCGAGTAGCCATGCACGCCAAGGCGCCTCGCATCGACCTCGGGCTGCTGTTCGAGAAACGTCAGCCCTCGACGGCAACCGAGCGTGAGCAGGTACCAGTTGTTATTCTTTGGATGCTCCCGGTCCTCGAAGAACTGTTTCGGCCCGGGCAACATCGAGTCATAGCCGGGCACGTTAAGCTGTGTGGGATCGACCGCACCCCAGTCCGTGTTGGGATCTCCTGGTTGCGCATCGTCGGGAGAGTTGAAAGGGGGGATGCCCGTGCCGCTACCGCCCCAGTTTACCGATAGCGCCGCGTAACCACGCCCCACGAGCAGCTTCACCTCCTGCAGCGACGCCCGCTGTCCGCCGCCGTGGATGTGCATCACCGCCGGCAGCTTCTCCTTCACGCCATCCGGAAAGCCATAGATTGCCGCCATGCGCGCCTGCTTTCCTTTGAAAGTGCCGATCAAATAGCGCACGTGGCGGATCACGGCACCGTCTGCCTTCGACTCCCGAATGATCTCAACCTCCAGAGGATCGCGCCCCGGGTCGAAATCGGCCCAAAGCTCTGCGACGGATTGCGGGGCCAGCTGCGTCTCGGCTGCGAACAAGCTCCTCTCGACCATTGAGAAAGAGGCCATTGAGACTGCACCGATGAACTGACGGCGAGAAAGCGCGTATTCCAGTGGGGGCATAATGACGCTGACGATTGAACGCCGCTCCCGGAAGTTCAATGCCTACTGCCGCACATTTCCCGGCATGGACATGCCCTGATGGCTGACGCGATCAGAGTACAGGAGTCGATATGGGAGCTTACTGGCGTTCCGAGGCCGGAGGCCACCTC
>CBINJX010000270.1:0-6744 GCA_966251085.1 uncultured Verrucomicrobiales bacterium | reverse complement strand
ATCTCTCGTTGGCGGCTGGCCGACCGATCGTTTCGGGCGCAGGGCTACGCTGCTGTGGATCGGCATCCTCTATTTCGTCTCGGCGATCTGGTCAGGGGTGGCGGCGGATGTTTATTCATTCATTATCGCACGGTTCATCGGCGGCCTGGGCGTCGGTATCTCCACCGTCGCCGCCCCCCTTTACATCTCCGAGATTTCGCCGCCGACACATCGCGGAAGGCTCGCGGGGATGTTCCAGTTCAACATCGTTTTCGGCATCCTTGTCGCTTTCCTTTCGAATTATCTGCTGGAGAGCGTTGGCGAGAATGCCTGGCGCTGGATGCTCGGGGTGGAGGCGATTCCCGCGCTGCTTTACACGATCCTCTGTTTCAGCATTCCCGAGAGCCCTCGCTGGCTGCTGACCCGGAGAAATGATCGGACTCGGGGAATGGAGGTGCTGCGGCTCGTTCACTCACACGCCTCGGAAGAAGAGCTGGAGGCTGAGGCCAATACAATCATCGCATCTGCGCACGGTCAGGCATCGACCGCCGGATTCTGGAGCGACCGCCTGCGGCTGCCGATTCTCATCGCCTTCCTCGTGGCGTTCTTCAATCAGCTCTCGGGTATTAATGCGATCCTCTACTTTGCACCCCGGATCTTTGAGTTGACCGGACTCGGGGCCAAAGCCGCGCTGCTCCAGTCAGTCGGCATTGGTGTCACCAATCTGATCTTCACGTTTGTAGGCTTGTGGCTCATCGACCGGCTCGGTCGCCGAACACTTCTCTATATCGGCTCCTTTGGGTACATCGCCTCCCTCGGTCTCTGTTCCTGGGCGTTCTTTACCCAGCACTTTGCGATTGTGCCCGCATGTATCTTTGCCTTCATCGCGGCGCATGCGGTCGGGCAGGGCGCCGTCATCTGGGTTCTCATTTCGGAGATCTTCCCCAACCGCTACCGAGCATCCGGTCAGGCGCTAGGCAGTGCGACTCACTGGGTCTTTGCTGCGCTTCTCACCACCTTCTTTCCGAAAATGGTCGAGGCCTTTGCCCCGGGATACGTCTTTCTGTTCTTCTGTGGGATGATGGTGCTCCAGCTGATCTGGGTGAAAACAATGGTGCCGGAGACCAAGGGTGTGCCGCTCGAGGAAATCCAGAAAAAGCTGGGAGTTGAGGAGCCCGTGACGCCTCTCGAAAAAGTGGCCTGATCGATTGTTATTGATTCAACTGCATTGTGGTAGCCTTTGTGTTTGGTGAAATATAAATAGGACTAATACAGTTCGCGAAAACTTGGGCGTGGTGCCTAGAAATCGCTTGCTGTATATACGGGGAATCCCGTATGTGCACGGGTCGTCATGAAAAGGCATTTTTTGAGGGCTCAACGGTTATCCTTAGGTGGGACTGTGACGGGTCTTTGTATTGCAGCAATATCTCTCACTGCGCCCGCTATTGTAAGCGCCGGGCAGGGCAGCGTGAGCATCGGTGGGGTTCACGGTTTTACGTTCCTTGACGGAATCATTGCCGGCGCTCCGAAAAGCCACTTCGCTACGAGGGCAAGTTGGGAGAGCATCTTCCAGTTTGGCAGGCCGAATCTCTTCGGGGCCGAGTTCATTGCCGTGGGTCCTGTCATGCTGCAGTCCTATGTGCGCCCGACACCCGCTGTCGCTCCGGCTCCGGTTATCGCCGCAGCGCCCGCAGGGCTTGGCTCCGTGAAGCTTGGAGCAGGGACGTTGACTCTTGGAAATAATGTCACCTACTCGGGGGCAATCATGGTGACACAGCCTCAGATTGCGAATGTCTCCGGGGGCGTGATTTCCGTCGGACAGCCAAATCCGGAGGCGATCGCCAATATTCCGGCTCCCAACGTAATTTCTGAGGCTTCTCCCGCATCTGATGTGGTTGCCTCTGCCCCGCCGCCACCGCCGAACCGCCGTCCGAAGCCTCCAACTCCGCCCGGAGTCCCGGTTGTGAGCCGCTAACAGCTCGCATTCATCTTTCAAACTGTCACAAAAGCCTTTCCCCTCGGAAAGGCTCCGTTTCCGTGCTGCCCGATGCGCGCAGCAGCTTGTTTAATCTTCGGTTCGTTCTCCACCCCGTTATGA
The DNA here is from genome assembly GCA_966251085.1 of uncultured Verrucomicrobiales bacterium. GTDB lineage: Bacteria > Verrucomicrobiota > Verrucomicrobiia > Chthoniobacterales > Chthoniobacteraceae > CBINJX01. The sequence goes on along the minus strand of CBINJX010000270.1, from coordinate 4,667 downwards.
AAGTTCGTCAGGTTCTTAGTTCGAGTATTTTCACGCTGCTCCTCGCATGCGCGGCGGATGCACAGACCACTTCCTTCCAGAGTGGCACTACTTGGGAGACAGGTACTTGGAGTGCTGGGATTCCGGCTGCGAATTCGAATGCCATCATTGGCTTGCCCGGGGCAGCGGTTACTTTTGATGCCACTGCAGCTCCTGCGCTGAATTCACTCACCATTGATGCGGCAAATACTGCTGCCCAGCTGCTCCATGGCGCGAACAATCTCACGGCTGCAACGGTCACTGTGGGAGATGTCGCGCTCGGACGTTATGAGCAGTCCGGTGGTTTGCTGACGGCGGATACCCTCATTCTTGGGAACACGGGAACGGGCGTTTACGTCCAGACCGGTGGAAGCCTGATCGTAAATGGGAATTCACCGCTCAGCCATTTGATCATCGGCGCCGGCGATGGTGGCGTCGGCCGCTTCGAACTTTCCGGCACAGGCTCCGTGACTGCGAGTGCCATCCATGTCGGTGGTGGTCTGACGTCCACGAATGCAGTCTCCAGCGGAACGTTCATTCAGGACGGTGGTACCGTCACTGTCACCAATGGCTCGGGTGAAATCGTAGTCGGCGGTACTTCCGGAACGAGTGGAAAGTACGAGATGAAGGGTGGAAGCCTGACATCGAAGCAGCTTTATATTGGGCTGAAGGGCGAGAATCCTGCGGAAGGAGATCGCTCATTCGTTCACACCGGTGGCAACGTAACGATCACCGATAACCTGATCCTGGGTGGTTATTATGAAGGGACTGCGACTCCCGCCGGCAGCTACACGCTGACAGGTGATACGGACACATCGACCCTGACCACATCAAAGGTATGGGTCGGACTTTCCGGCTCCGGAACTTTCACTCAGGACGGCGGCACCCACAATATCACCCTTGGCGACGAACCATTTGATCGTTCGTTGATGATCGCTGGCGCTCAGGCGGGATCGGAAGGCGTGTACAACATGAAGAGCGGGGTGTTGAACGCTGATGGGATCTACATCGGCTTGTATGACCCCGCTGGTGATGCAACCGGAGGCAAAGGAACGCTGAACCAATCTGGTGGAACGATTAACGTTTCCCAGCAGCTGATCGTCGATAACGGAGGCACTGCAGCATCGCTCGGAAGCTATGTGATGACTGGCGGCACTCTGAACACGACCGGTAGTGCAACGTATGCCGGTCTGCTCGTGCTCGGGACATTCGATCACATCGGTGGCACGGTCACCGCCAATGGAACCGGTGCCGAGGCGGGGCTGCGGATCGACGGTACGTACAATTTCGGCGGCGGCACGCTTCAAGGAACCGGTGAGAAGGTTAACTACGGTACCTTCAGCGGTTTCGGAACCATTGCTGGAAGCGGAAAGGTGATCAACCAGGGCAGCATGACGTTCAAGGATGGGGAAAGCACGATCTCCGCGCCTGTTGAAAACCAGGCCGAGAGCACGCTGACCGTGAACGGCAACAATGCAGTCTTCGAGGGAACCGTGCTGAACCGCGGCGACTTCGTGGCAACGGCGGATGCGAATGTTGTCTTCGAGGAAAAGTTCACCAACACCGGCGGTGTGTACCTCAGTGATGGGGGGAATACCGACTTCTCGGGTGGCTTTGAGAACGTCGCTGGAGCGGGGAACGTCTTTGGTTACCTGACGACCGATCCGCTCAAGCCGGGAGATCTTTTCCGGATGGGTGGCGATTTCATCGTCGCGAATGCAAACCTCAGCTTATGGGATACTGCCACAGCGAAGCTGGAGTTCTACCAAGGAGAGGGAAGTCCGGACGGTGTGCATAGCCTGATCTATGCAGGTCTGGATCACGGCGACCTGACGAACGGCGAGGGGTACCTTGGATTCCAGGATAATATGTCCTGGGGTGAGGTCTTCATTGCTTCCGGTAGTATCCTCGAGACGGGAACCGGCGACGGTCACGCGCTCTACACGGAGAAGCTCACATTCGGCAGCAATGATCTCGCGGAGATCATCAGCCAGGTTTCGACGTTCTCCGGTGACCTGAAGATCTACTATCATCCGGACCAGAATCCGGAGCTCGAAGGGCAGAAGATTCCGTTTGGCTCTGGAACGGGCTTTGTTGCTCCAGTGCCTGAGCCCTCTGCGGCTTTGCTGGCGGGCGTGGGAGCGATTGCATTGAGCTTCCGTCGCCGCCGCAGGGCGTAAACCGGGGGGGCTTTTCCCCGAGATACGCAGTTCAGCGTCCCTCGTTGTCACCGCATGTCAGAACCGACCTCGTCAAAGAGGCCTGTCACGGGGACCAACTCACAGACAACCTTCGGCAGTTCGGCCCTTGCCGATCTGCCGGAGATTGCCGCGCTGAAACGGCGTCGCAGGCGTATTCTATGGACCCTGTCAGCAGTGCTCCTGCTGGCTGCGGTCTCCGCAAAGCCAGGTTTCGCAGCGTTCAAGCGGTGGCGTTGTGTAAAGCTGGCGGAGGAAAGTGCTGAGCTGTTGGGGCGGGGGGAGACTGAGCAGGCTTTCAGTCGTGCACGAGCCGCGCATCAGTTGATTCCACAGGAGCCGCAGGCGCTGCGGGCTGTGGCTCGAGTGTTCACCATACGGAGCGATTGGGGAAATGCGGTCAACTTCTGGGCGGAAGTGGTAAAACGTGAGCCGACCCCGGCTGATCGGCGCGAGTATGTGGAGGCTGCACTCCATGCAGGTGCGCTGACCACTGCCGGTGAGCAGGTGGAGGTGTTGCTGGGCAGTGGCGCGGAAGTGGCCGAGAATCACTTGGTTGCGGCGAAAGTTTATGCTGCCCAGCGCGGGATGGATCGCGCGGTGGCCTCAGCTCGTAAAGCTCTCGAAATCGAACCTGGCAGCGAGACTGCCGCGTTTTTGCTGAGCCAGCTTTTGATTCAGGCACAGGAGACCCGTGGCGAGGGTGTGCAGCGACTGTGGACACTGGGGGAGGGGAAAACGGTCACTGGCTTGCAGGCTCTTGCCTTGCTTTCCACTTATCCCGAGCTTCCGGCTGAGGACTTGGAGCGTCTCGCTGTTGCGCTGCGCGCAAATCCTCATGCGGAGGAAACCCATCGGCTAAAAGCTCTTGAGTTGGATCTGCGACGCACGCCGGAAAAACGTTCCGAGCTGATCGATGCGGCGCAGGCTGAGTATGCATCGGCAGAACCGGAGCATCTGCGCCTTTTTGTTTCCTGGCTGAGTCTTCAGGGGGAACATGCCCGGGCCGTGCAGGTGTTGTCGGCGGAGCGGGCTTTCACGAGGAAAGACCTTCTTCTGGTTCGGCTCGACGCGATGGCAGCATTGGCCCAGTGGCGTGAAATCCTCGATTATCTCGGGCGCGATCGGGTGCCGTTGGAGCGGCCGCTGATCCACCTTTTCCAAGCCCGTTGCTGGAAGGAATTAGATGAGCCGGGGCGTGCGGATGTAGCGTGGCGTTCGGCTCTGGCAGCGGCTGCAAATGATCTGAATACACTCGCCTACATCGCAGGCTATGCGGAAAAGGTGGGGGCTCATGAGCCTGCTGAGCGCGCTTATCGTACGCTGGCCCAGAATCCAAAGACGGCGCGGTTTGCGTACGAGGCGTTAGTCCGGCTGACCGAGCCGACGAATACGCTGCGCCTGCGGGATTTGCTGGCGGAAATGGCTCAACGCTGGCCGAAGGACGTCGCGCTGATCAACGATTTGGCGTACCTCAATACGCTGCTGGAGATCGATCTGCCGCAGAATCTCGCAACCGCGAAGAAGCTTGTGGAAACCGAGCCTCAGAGCCTGCCTCACCGCACTGTTCTGGCTCTGGCTGAGCTGCGAGGGGGAAATACATCGGCGGCGCTCCAGGTGTATGATGGATTGCAGATCGATTGGCGGACGGCAGCACCGGGGGCTGTAGTGGTGTATGCATCGGCCTTGCGTCAGGCGGGACGGGAGGATGAGGCTAGAACGCTGGTCGCCTCTCTGGTGGCTGACGCGCTCCGCCTGGAGGAGCAGGTGCTACTCGCGGCAATCCGAAAACCGTGAGCCTCTCAGCGCCATGTCGGCCTGCGGGGGAAGTGCCCTCGGCAACGGATGGGAGGAGCGTGGCTGTAGGTTACGGGAAATGGCTGTTAGCGGGGTTGCTCGCAGCGTTGTGGTTCCCGACAATCAATCATCTCCGGCATGAGTGGGATCTGAACGAACAGTACCGGTTCGGATTCGTGGTGCCACTTCTCGCGGCGTATCTTTTCAGTCTGCGGTGGGCGGATCGGCCGGCGACGTCGGTGCCATGGCGAGGATGGTTTGCACATGGCGTCGGTTTGCTGCTGCTCGTGGGAATGGCTCCGCTGATGCTGGCGGAGGGGGGAAATCCCGACTGGCGTTTGCTGAGTTGGACTCTGACCGGAGTCGCTGCATCACTGACTTTGCTCTGCATCGGGGCTGCCGGAGGGACGCGTTGGGTCTGGCATTTCGCAGTGCCCGTATTGTTTCTGTTCGTTGCTGTCCCGTGGCCGATGCGTTTCGAAAGTACGGTGATCCAGATGCTGATGCGGGCGAATGCGGCTGTCGCTGTGGAGATGGTGAATCTCTTTGGCATTCCGGCGCAGCAAGCGGGAAATCTGATTGAGCTCGGCTCATCCACGGTCGGCGTGGATGAAGCATGCACGAACGTCATCCGGTATGCGTATCGTTTGCGCG
>CBINJX010000269.1:0-6749 GCA_966251085.1 uncultured Verrucomicrobiales bacterium | reverse complement strand
GGGCATCGAGAACCTGCGTGACTATCCGCATGTGAACATCATCACCAACACGGTGCTCACGCAGCAGAACTTTGGGGACATGCTGTCGCTCGTGCAGATGCTCTGCGATTTGCCGACGACCGAGCTGCACATGTGGAACTTCTTCCCCATGGCGGGTGAAGATCGCCACAACCTGCTGGTGGACCTGAAGCAGTTCTTTGCGCTGCTGCCCGACATCCTCGCGATCGTCGAACGCGCCGGGAAACCGATTGTTTTCAAGGGATTCCCCGAATGTCTGTCGCTAGGAAAGCCGGGGTTCTTCGACAATAACTTTCCGCTGAACCTGATCGACAAAGCGTTTTGGGATAACTTCGATGAGAACCAGTTCGGCCGCTGCCAGTACAAACCGGTGTGCAAGGCGAAGACCTGCTTCGGGCTGTCAGGCGCCTACGTGAAGAAGTACGGGAACGAGTCGGATCTCCTCTGCCCAATGCGATGAACGCCGAAGCCGGCGGCCTGACACCGAGACTCGCTTCGCGGCTGGAATACACCACCGCCGACGAACCGCTCTTCAACTACTGCCTGTGGCAATATCAACCACCGGCTCCGGCAGCAGGAAAGTACTCCTCGGCCAACCTGCTCTACCACACCTTCGAACTCGCGGGGCTGGATGAGCGGGCTTACGAGATGGTGGATCGAATCCGGCAGGCAATCGGCGTTTCGCGGACGGTCTGGGGTGTGAAGCTGCTCGGCGATCAGCTGGCTTGGGAATATTACTTTTACGATTACCGCCGCCGGAACCGGGAGCGATCCATCACCCGCGTGCTGGAGGCGATCCGGCCACTCATTCGCTGTGACGTGCAGCCGAATGAATCGCTGCATTATTTCATGTTCTCGCTCGATGTCACCAGGGCGATGCTCGCCGGTGAACAGGAGATGGAACAGGTGCACATGTATCTCGGCAACGTCGGCAGCACCGTCTCCTCCGGTGTCTCCTACGCGCTCACAAAAAACGAACGGCGGCTGGAGAACTATTACTTCTTCTTCAAGCCAGCGAACGCACTGGATGAGATCATCGGAAAGGTGGCGTGCTCCGCGTTTATCGATCCGGCGGATGTGGATCTCTCACAGATCATCTGGCCGGAGTTGGTCGAGTGCGACACGGTCTGCGTGGCGAACAAACGGCACAACGACTGCATCTACTTCTCCGGGGTGAACGTGGACCAGTTCCTCTTCTTTTTGGAGCGCCTGCGGTACCCTGCTCCGATCATTGCATACGTGAAGGAGCATCGCAGCCAGCTCGATCATCTGCTCTTCGATGTGGGGTTTGATTACACCTTCGGAGCCGATGGGCTGCAGGTAGTGAAGAGTGGGTATTATGGGACGTTTTAGATCAGTAGGGTATGGCACCAGCAGCGGATCTTAATCTTACTCATACTCCCCTCCCGCCGCGGGGCACTCTCTGGAGAGTAAGAATAAGGAGGAAGGGTGCTTGCTGGCCTCAGCCCATAATTTCACCCACACCCCCCACGCCTCCAAGCCGCTCCAGCGCCAAAGGCGCATCCTATACCAGCCTAGGGCGAAGCCCTAGGAAACGGCATAACAAGCGGCAAGGGCTGAAAGCCCGCCCTATCCCCCGGCGTTCAGATAGGCCGGGCCTTCAGCCCTCATCCTCCTATTTGCCCGGTTTCTGGGGCGTTGCCCCAGGCTGGTATAGAACGCGCCTTCGGCACTGCATTTCCCTCACGGTGCCATGAGCTACGTCGTCGCCATTGCCGGTCCACCCGGCGCGGGGAAAAGCACTCTGGCTCATGCGCTGGCACAGACGCTCGGTGATGCCGGTGTGCTGGAGTTTGACTGTTATGAACGAGCCACAGCGCGCTCGCTCGAAGATCTCGCACAGTGGCTACGCGAAGGCGCGGACTTCAACGCCCTCGCCGCGCCCGGGTTGCGTGAAGACTTGGAGCAACTCAAAACGAGCGCCAGCCCCAAGTATCTCCTCTTCGAAATGCCGCTCGGCCGTGAGCACACACCGACGGCGCACCTCATCGACCTCCTCATCTGGATCGATCTTCCGCTCGACGTAGCCCTCGCCCGCAAGCTCCGGCAGATCTTGCACTCGCCGCAAGGTAATGCACTGCCATGGCTGCACGGGTATCTTGAAGGTTACCTCACGGTCGTTCGTGAGGTGCTCGTGGTGCAGCACGATCGGGTGCGGCCGGGCGCAGATCTGTTTGTGGATGGGAGCGGAGATTTCCAGCAGACTGCGGCGATCATCCAGCAACGGCTCCGGTGATGGGCAGGTATGGGGTGTTCTACTCAGCGTGGAGTAGGAGATTCGGCTTGTGCGGAACCAGAGCCGTGCAAATCTGGCGAGGCTGTTGCTATGAACTTATTGAAGCGGTTGGTCTTTGTGATAGCAGGCGCGGCACCGATTGGTGTGATCGCATGGATTCTCCACTGGACCGAGTGGACATTGATGAGCTGGACTGTATTCCGCATTGTCCCTCTCGGCGCTTTGTTCATCGGCGTAGTGGGTGGAGCTGGATTCCTGTTTGCTGCGCGGCGGTTGGATATTCGCGCGTCCAAGTGGGTGTATCTGTTGATGGTCAGCTGCACGGCCAGCTTGTACTTCCTGGTGAGCTATCTGCATTACCGTGAGTTCCGCACCTCGCTGGACGGTCAGCCTCTTTCGTTCCGAACCTACCTTGATCTCTCGATTCGCACGTCCACCCTCGTGCGCAGCAGCGGATCGACGAGAAGACATTCAGGACCTCTGGGTGGAGATGGATACTATTACGTTCTACTCCAATTGGGAGGCCTGACGCTGGGAAGCTCAGTGGTGTTTCTGGGTCTTTGCAGCTTCAAATACTGTCGCGAATGCTCGCGATACTATGTCGGCACTGCATCAAACACGCGCTACTACTACTCTGCCGCCGACTTCAGCGTGAACGCGTCCGCTATAAAGTCGCTCCTGGAATCGGGCTCGATTGTCGAGGGGCTTTCTCTTCATTCGAATGCAGGTAGACCCGCGGCGAAATCCCCGGATGCTTCGCTTCGAACTTACACAAAGATATCCCGATGCCCGGGATGCAATCGCCGTCAACTCACCTATCGCGGACAAAAATGGAACGAAAAAAGAGATTGGGAGGACGTCTTGCAGCTGTCACTCGACTTGGATCTCCCACCGGTGAATGCAGAACAAACCGGCGGGCTCGCATCCACCCTAAAGCCGGAAATCACCTATGAGCTTTCGCGAGATGGCGTCTATTACGGGCCGTACACACAGTCGGATCTTCGCCAGTATGTGAAGGATGGGAACGTGCTTCTTACGGACCGCGTCAGACGCACTGATTCTGGTGAATGGTGTGATGTTTCCACAGCCCTCACTATTTGACGCTGGCTGCCACTCATTGCGTCCACCTGACCTGTAACCGCACGTCAAATGCGGGTAGCTTCAGAGCAGTGAGCAGAAAAAACGGTAGCTCCAACTCCACCCGCTCCACCCGGATCTCCCCAAACCCCAGCGCCTCCAGCGTCCTCACATAAAACTCCGGCCCACGATACGCTCCGGCAAACGCCACCAGCGGCAGCGCTCCGAAATCCAGCGGTTCGCGTCCGACCTGCACGGTATCGCGCTCAAAGATCAACACGGTTCCACCCGGCTCCAGTACAGCGCTCACCCGCTGCAGGAATGTCGCCGCCTGCTCTTCCGGCCAGTCGTGCAGCATCGACTTGAACGTCACCAGGTCACATCCCTCGGGCAACGGATCACGCCTTCCATCTCCTTCCTTAAACCGCACACGTTCACTCCCCGGTTTCCCATTCACATGTGCGCGGCCGACGTCACACACCACCGGCAGGTCAAATACGGTCGCTTCAATCTGTGGATGACGCTGACAGACCTGCAGCGCGAACTCCCCGCTGTTCCCGCCGATATCGAGCATCCGCCGATGCCTCTCGAAAGGATAGTGCGCGAGGCATACACCCGCTTCATAGCGAGTGAGTGCGGTGGTTAACCGCATCCATCGACGCGTGGCGGCTTCATTCTCCGGAGTCCTCTCCGTCGCGCGACCATAGGCAAATAGCTGAAACATTCCGGCCCGCGCCATGAACGCTCCGGGTTCCACTACCAGCGCCGGGAAGTGTTTCAGAAAATCGACAGCCGCGATGTTCGCGAACTCGATTTTTGCCTCCATCAAATCGCGGAACTGCAACGCCTGACGGAAGAGCGCGCTCATACGTAACCCGGTACTGTCCTCCTCGATCACTCCGTTCAACCGCAGCAGGTCGAGCAGTAGCCGGAGCCCACGAGCATCACCTCTCAACTCGGAAATCGACACCGTTCCCCGCTCCGCCAGGAGATCGATCAACCCGAGCGAAAACGCCGTCGCCAGCGCCTGCACATTGAGGAAATCCCGCAGGAATTCATCGACGCAGAGATACTCGCGCAGGTCACCGGGGGTGAAGGGAGAGGCGGGATTCATGTCGGGGCGGCAAGCTAAACTCCCCCACCCGCAAACGACAACGCCTGCTCAAGCCAGTCGTCCTGCTGCAACACCTGCTGCCGTTGCAGAAACGCGCGGCGTTGCGCTGTATCCTGCGCGCGTTTGACCGCCCATTGCGCAAGCCGCCCACTACCCGGAAGCCCACGCTGTGCCGCCGTCTGCAGCAGAGTGCAGATGCGCGCTCCGGCGTACCGCTTCAGCAGTTCGTCATCCGTGCTGATGAACGCCTGCGCGCTGCCGGGATCTCCCTGACGCCCCGCGCGGCCGAAGAGCTGGCGATCGATACGGCCCGATTCGTGTCGCTCAGTGGCAATCACGTGCAATCCGCCCAGCTCTCTCACACCGGGACCGAGTTCAATGTCGGTACCACGCCCCGCCATGTTTGTGGCAATCGTGATCTGACCCTTCTGTCCGGCGGCGGCGACGATCTGCGCCTCCTCCTGATGCCGCGTTGCATTCAGCACTGCGGGTTTTAATCCGCGCAACCGCAAGCGCGCAGCCACCGATTCACTCGCGGCAATGCTCCGTGTACCGATCAGCACCGGCTGGCCGGTCGCGTGTCGGCGCACTACTTCATCGGCCACTGCTGCCCACTTCGACTCCACATTCGGAAAGAGCCGATCCGGCAGATCAACCCGCTGCCGCTTACGGTTCGGTGGAATCGCGACAGTAGGCAATCGGTACACCCGCCAGAACTCATCGGCCGCTTCCGCGCCAGTTCCGGTCATACCGGAAAGCTTGCGATAAAGCCGGAAGAACCGCTGAAACGACATGCGCGCCAGCGTGTCATCGGGTTTCGAAATCGGCACACCTTCCTTGGCCTCGATCGCCTGATGCAGCCCGTGGCTCCACTTACGCATCGGCATCATGCGGCCGGTGAACTCATCCACGATCACCACCTTGTTGTTATCCACCACGTACTGACGTCCCGCATGAAACAGCTCACGTGCGTGGAGCGCTTGGGTGAGCAGTTCGCGCTGACGGCTCGCCGCACGCCAGATCGGCGGGAGTTGCGGCGCGCAAGCGGCAATCCGATGCAGCCCCGGTGGCAAAATCTCCACCTCGCGTGCGGCCGGGTTTACCCGGTAATCGACGCCTGCTTCCATTCGTGAAGCAAGGGTCCAGGCAAGTTGGAAGGCGTGCTCGGTTTCATCGCCACTTCCCGGCCCGGCGATGATTAGCGGGGTAACGGCTTCATCGATGAGCACGCTGTCGGCCTCGTCCACGATCGCCGTGTGCAAACCGCGCATGACAACCCCCTGCCGCACTGCCCGGGTGTTTCGCGCCAACATCTGCACTTTCCACCGCGTGGCACTCTGCACTTCACCCAGGCAGAGACGATCCCGGAGGAAATCCGCCACCACCTCTTTGCTCGTCGTGTAAGTCACATCCGCCGCATAACCTCGCGTCCGATCGGGCCCTGCCATTTCACCGGAGACATGCCCCGCCGTGAGACCGCATGCGCGATAGAGCGGCTGAAAGCGCTCGGCATCACGCTCGGCGAGGTAATCGTTCACCGTGAGCACATGGCAGGGGCGGCCCGACCATCCGGCCAGCGTCGCTGCGAGTGCGGCAGTGAGAGACTTCCCCTCACCTGTTGCCATCTCCGCCAGCAGTCCACGGTGCAAGGCCAGCGCACCGATGAGCTGAACGGGATAAGGACGCATCCCCATTTGGCGCACCGCGACCTCGCGTATTGCAGCCAGTGCTTCCGGCAGCCGCTCATCCACATCGCGTCCGCGGCGCACAATCGCTCTTAGCTCCTCCAGCCGTGTGTTGAGATTTGCGTCAGTCAGTTTGGAGAATTCATCAGCTAGCGATTCCGTCCATTCGGCCTCGAGCCGGAGCTTCCTCAGCAGCCGGCCACTGCGCCATCTCCCCGCACAGCCGTCCGTGACCGCATCGAGGCCTTTGCTGATCTTCGTCTGCGGCGGCAGATCGCAGATCCGATGTTCCCAAGTCAGCGTGCTCATTACCCGAGCCCCCGGCGCTGCAGCAACTGACGCAACTTGCGGGTCCACTGCGAGAGGAGCGGTTCCGGCGTCAGCTCAAATCGGATGAGCCCCGAGCAGCCATGCCGCAACTGGGCTCCGGCAGGAATCCGGATCGTGGAGCGCACTTCGAAGAATGGCTCCCTCGCCATCAGCCCCTCCGCGTCATTCGCCTCAGTCGCCACATCACCACCAGCCGCCCAGCCAAGTGCGGCGGAAGGCAGCCGCTCCTGCTCGGCGGGAATCGCATTGCTGTCGAGCACCGCCAATT
>CBINJX010000268.1:0-6754 GCA_966251085.1 uncultured Verrucomicrobiales bacterium | reverse complement strand
GGCGGGGGTACCCTCCGGGAGGGCAGCGGTCAGGCCGTCAAAAGAATGGAGTGCGGTGAGCTCTCCAGCCGGTGTTACCCGATAGATCATGCCGGATTTGTCCATCCCGCCATCAGACGCCACTCCGTAGAAGTTTCCATCGCCGCCCTCGACTAGTCCGGTGAGGTGTTTGCGCCTGCTGAAATCATTGAAGCTGTGGAGTCTGGTAAAGGTCCCGCCGGGACTGATTTTGAAGATGGTTCCGTTGCTATGCTGTCCGCCACCAATGGTGGTGCCGTACACACTTCCATCGCTCGCACTCAACAGGTCTGCGGAGGGATTGGCGCCGTGGTCTGTGAGCTTGAGGGACAAAAGGACGGTATGCTGGCCCTCCGGCGTCACCTTGAAAACCGTGCCGCAATTGGTCGAGCCGCCTTCGCGCGTAGTTCCGTAGAAGTTTCCGTCTGCTCCCTCTGCTAGTCCACCGACCGGATAGCTGCCATTGTTGAATGCAAACGAGACGAGCGTGGTGAGATTTCCAGAGGGCGTTATTTTGAAGACAGAGCCTTGATCCGCATAATGGGAGCCTGGGACAGGAGGGCCTCCATGCCGCGTGGTTCCGTAGAAATTTCCATCCTTGCCTTTGATGAGGCCTCCCATCGGCATGCGACCATTTGTGTAATTGAAGGAAAGGATCGTGGTAAGCAATCCACCCGGCGTCACTTTGAAGATGGTGCCATGGGAGTGTTGGCCTCCGCCGGAGGTTGTTCCGTAGATATTTCCATCGTCGCCCTCGGCCAGCTTTCCTCGTGGAGCGCTCCCATTCGCTCCATTGAACGAGGCAATCGTGGTGCGCACTCCATCTGGCGTTACCCTGAACACGGTACCGTCTCCAAAGGCTCCACCACTCTCTGTGGTGCCATAGATTGCACCGTCGCTTGCTTTAACTAATCCTCCCCTTGGATTTCGGCCATTGGCGGAACCAAAGATGGCCAAACTGGTGAACTCACCGGAGGGGGACAGTTTGAAGATTGTGCCACCATAGCCGTTAACCTCCGGAGATGAAGCGTTGCCGTAGAGAGTGCCATCGCTGCCTTGTAGCAACCGGGAAAAAGGAAAGCGGGCTTCGGTCCCGGTGAAAGAGGTAAGCGCAGTGATCTCACCGTCGGGAGTCATTCGGAATACCGTTCCGAACCCGCTGGTTCCGCCAAGCTGGGCGGTTCCGTAGAAGTTGCCATCCTTACCAAGAATCAATCCGCCAGCGGGGCTGGTGCCGGTGCTATCCGTGCACGAGGCGAGTGTGGTGAGTACGCCGGCTGGCGTGATTTTAAAGATTGTCCCCCTGTTGTTTGCTCCACCGGATGTGGTAGTGCCGTAAAGGTTGCCGTCGGGTCCTCTCAGTAATCCCCCTCGCGGGTTGCTCCCATTGGTACCATCGAAAGTTACGAGGACGGTAAACTCGCCGGCAGGTGTCACCTTGAAGATCGTGCCCTGGTTGGATGTTCCGCCGTAGAAGGTGACGCCATAGAAGCTGCCGTCGCTACCCTCTACGACTCCTGCGTAGAGATTTCCTCCGTTGATGCCGGTGAACGAAACGAGCGCCGTGAGTTCACCCGCGGGTGTCACTTTAAAAACGGTGCCCCTTCCGGCCGTGCCGCCGTAATAGGTCGTGCCATAGAAGTTACCATCACTGCCCTCAATGAGCTCTGCCTCAGGGTACTCGCCATTGAGTCTATCAAACGAGGCAAGGGTGGTGAGTACTCCTTCATGCGTCACTCGGAATACGGTGCCTTCGCCGTGCGCACCTCCATACGTAGTCGTTCCGTAAAAATTCCCGTCACTTCCGACGAGTAGCCCCGCAGAGGGGCCTCGCCCGTTGCTGCCTTTGAACGATACCAGCGTCGTAATCACCCCTTCCGGCGTCATTTTGAAAACCGTGCCGTAGCCGTACACCCCGCCAAAGTGAGTGGTGCCATAGAAATTGCCGTCACTCCCACGAACGAGTTCACCGCTTGGCCTCTGCCCCAGATTGTCCGAGAAAATCGTTTCGAAGCCCTGCCCGAGGACCGAAGGCCGGGTGGTGGCGAAAAGAGCCAGGAACAGGACGAGCAGAATCGAGCGCACGAGGTTCATATTCGAGGAGAGAGTCGCAAACTGTAAGCCCCAGTAGCGAGTGCCAGCGGGGAATCGCCAAACCGCAGAGCAGCCATGGAACACCGCCTTTAATTCCTCAGGACAGCTGAAGGTCAAGTCCGATACTTGTACTGCTGTTGTTGCGAAATCGTTCGGACGCTCCTCACGCCCTACTGATGGCAGGGCGGTCGCGCCGCCGACCGCCGGGTGGGCGTGTGGAGAGCGATTCCGCGTCCACCCTGGAAAAGGCACTCGCGGCGGAAAGGAGACCCTACCGGTGATGTGACGCGCTATATGGTTCCTTTCTTAACGTCCTTCACGCGCCCCGCTCGATGGGGTGCTCTCAACTCCGCCTCACCCCGACCGTTGACCCTGCGGCAACCGACGCTTTAGTAATACTTATGCCCACTCTCGGAGTAGATTTGGTCGAAGACATCCTTGCGCTGAAGAAAGAGCGCAACGCGGTGATCCTCGCGCACAATTATCAGGTAAAGGAAATCCAGGATCTTGCGGATTTCGTCGGTGACTCGCTCGGACTATCCTATCAGGCGGCTAAAACCGATGCGGAGGTGATTGCTTTCTGTGGGGTGCATTTCATGGCCGAGACTGCAAAGATCGTGAATCCCAACAAAAAGGTGGTCCTCCCCGATCTGGAAGCCGGTTGCTCTCTCTCGGAGTCGTGCCCGGCCGATAAGCTGGAAGCCTATCTCAAGGAGCACGCCGACAAGGATTATTACGTGATGGCCTACATCAACTGCTCGGCCGGCGTGAAAGCGCTGAGCGATGTGATCGTCACGAGTGGCAACGCGCTGAAGATCGTGGAGAAGGCTCCGAAGGACCGGAACATTCTCTTTGTGCCGGACCAGAATCTCGGCGCTTGGGTAATGGAGAAAACCGGCCGGAAGATGGATCTCTGGAGGGGGAACTGTTACGTGCATGTGGAATTCACCCGGCAGGCAATCGAGCGGATTCGCGCCGAGTGGCCCGATGCCCCGGTGGTCGCGCATCCGGAGTGCACGGCTGCCGTGCGGATGCTGGCCGATGAAGTCTGCTCGACCGAAAAGATGATCTCCTACTGCAAGGAGCATCCGGCGAATGCGTTCATCATCGTGACCGAATCCGGTATGTTACACCGCCTGCGCCGCGAGATCCCGAATAAGGAATTCATCCCGGGCCCGACGGATAAATGTGCCTGTGCGGACTGCCGGTTCATGAAGATGAACACCCTCGAGAAGCTGCACGACGCACTGCTCAACCTCGAGCCGGAGATCATCATCCCAGAACCGATCCGCGCCCGTGCGGAACTGCCTCTCCGCCGGATGCTGGAGTGGAGCGCTTAGGTCCGATCAATTTCCTACTCCATGGAACGATTCAGGCGAATCGCACTCGCCCTTCTTGTTTGTCTGCTTGCCGCCGGGTGCGGGCAGAAGTCGGACCCGAAAGAAGCGGCTCAACAGTTTTTTACTCTCGTGGCGAGCGGCAATACGGACCAGGCGCACGCGAATGCGGCGTTTGCCTTCCAAGCCGAACAGAACGCCCGTGTCTTTGAGCAGGCCGCAAAAGAACGCGGGCTGATTGGCGCAATGGGCGTGGAACTCGAGCGGTTGGATACCGACGAGAAGATCACTAAGTTCAATGCGGTCGTTGCAACTGCGACCGGTGAAAAGCGCACCTACATCCTCACCCTTCAGAAGGATTCCGGGGATTGGAAGGTGTTTTCCATCAAGAGCCCGCGCAGTCCGGCAACAGGGCTGCGGGAGCATCAGTTCAGCCTCGTGGGCAAGGGCGCGGCATTCAATGATGCACTCAGCCAGCCAATGCCCGATGATGCGACAATCAAGGAGCTCGTTCAGAAAACATTGGCGCGCTTCAACGATGCAGTGCTGAGCAATTCATTTGCAGATTTCTATGCAAATGTATCAACAGCCTGGCAGTCGCAGCTCACAGAGGGGCAGCTGCAGCGGGCATTCCAGCCTTTCGTGGAGCAGAAGGTGGATCTGTCTGGCGCCTTGAAGTTGGAGCCGGTCTTCGATCCGGCGCCGCAGATCACCACGGATGGTCTGCTGGTGGTGTCCGGCTATTATCCTTCGAAGCCGTACCAGGTGGAGTTTGCGCTCAAATACATCTACGAGCTGCCGAACTGGAAGCTGTTCGGAATCGATGTAAACCTGCGCAAGTCGAAGGAGTAAGGGGGGCGTCCGGCCTTCATAATCTTACTCTCCTCGGGCAGCCGAGGGAGTAAGATTAGGATTACGATTAAGAGAATCCTCTTATCAGAGCACCTTCTCAGCCGTCTCTGCTTTCAGCAGATCCTCGAGTGTCTCGCGACGGGAGATCATCTCGACGCTGCCGTCTTCCTCCAGCCACAGCTGAGGAGCGCGGCCGATGGAGTTGTAGTTCGAACTCATCGCATAGCCGTACGCGCCGGCGTCACGGATGGTGATGAGATCGCCTGTTTCGGGGCGGGGGAGTTCACGCGGGCGGAGTAGTTCGCTTTCATCGCGGGTGAAGACATCACCACTTTCGCAGAGCGGTCCTGCGACCACGATCTCTTCCGCAGCGTTGTCGCCGTTCTTTCCGACGATCTCGATTCCGTGATAGCTGCCGTACATGGCTGGACGGACGAGATCGACGAAACCTGCATCGACCATCGCGAACGTCGCGCCACGCCCCTTCTCATTTGTGCAGGTGAGCTTCACATCGGCTACGCGAGTCACCAGCGTGCAGGATGGCGCAACGAAATAACGGCCGGGCTCGATTTCCAGGCGGAGCGGACGGCCTGCGGCGGCGCAGAGCTTTTCACGGCAGCGGACGAAGAGTTCACGGAGCGGCCCGAGCGGGATCTGATTTTCCGGATCGCGGTAATTGTGCGGAATGCCGCCCCCGAGGCTGATGGCGTTTACGTGCGCAAACTGTGGGAGCAGCTCGGCGAACTCACCGGCGAGACGTTCCAAATTATCGTGGAGTTCCTGGAACTGCGGGCCGCTGCCGATATGCGCGTGAAGCATCACGACCTGCATCCCTGCTTTCTCAGCGGATTGCACCGTCTCCGCCAGGCTCTGGAACCAGATGCCGTGCTTCGAACTCGGGCCGCCGGTGTCGCAGGCGTTCACATGCCCGTGACCGAAGCCGGGGTTCACACGGATCGAAACCGGACCACGATACCCGGCGACGCGAAGATCCTGCAGCATGCCCGGAGAGCCGATGTTTGGCAGGATGTTCTTGC
Organism: uncultured Verrucomicrobiales bacterium; assembly: GCA_966251085.1. Lineage (GTDB taxonomy): Bacteria > Verrucomicrobiota > Verrucomicrobiia > Chthoniobacterales > Chthoniobacteraceae > CBINJX01. The sequence goes on along the minus strand of CBINJX010000268.1, from coordinate 1,416 downwards.
TCAGAACGACATCGAGAGCGTTGTCACGGAAGACATCGCTGGTGAAGAGGATCGACGGCGGGTTATTTCCCTCAGGATGCCCTGCGTGGAGAGCGCGGAGGACCTCGTTACCGGAGACCGCATCAATCCAGATTCCTGCCTGCGCCATTTCGCGCAGCACCTTGGTCGCCGGGCAGGCTTTCATTGCATAACGCGCCTGCATCCCTTCCACATTCGTCAGCTCTTTGATTGCGGCGATGCGTTGCCGAATGACACGGGCATCATAGAGCCAATAGGGCGTGCCGACTTTCTCGGCGAGCGAGCGCAGGAGCGAGGGATCGTGGTTCATTGCGAAAGGGGCGGGATAATCGTTGGACGATGCCGCGTGTGCAAGTGCGCGCCTTGCCCAACAACGGCCGGACATCAAGAGTTATTGCTCGCCTCCATTCGGGAGCGTTACAACCGCTCCATGCGTTTCCTCCTCCCCCTGATCGCTCTGGCAACTGCTGCTTTTGCGGCGGATGACTACAAACTCGGCCCCGAGTCCCAGCCGCAGCCGGATATTCCAAAGGGAGAAGTTACGAAGCGCACGTTCAGTGCCAGCAGTGTGTATCCCGGCACGGTCCGCGATTATTGGGTGTACGTGCCGAAGCAGTACGATCCTGCGAAGCCGGCAAACCTGATGGTGTTTCAAGATGGCGGAAATTACCAGAAACCGGACGGGCAGTTCCGGGTGCCGATCGTTTTCGATAACCTGATCGCGAAGGGCGAAATGCCGGTAACGATTGGTGTATTCGTCAATCCCGGGACGATCCCTGCCAATGAGGCGGGAGCAAAGGCACGCTCAAACCGTTCCTTCGAGTATGACTCTCTCGGGGATACTTACGCCCGCTTCCTCATCGATGAGCTGCTCCCGGAAGCCACCAAGGGGCTGAACATCAATCCGGATCCGAATGCCTGGGCGATCGGTGGAATTTCCTCAGGGGCGATCTGCGCATTCACCGTCGCCTGGGAGCGGCCGGATAAATTCCGCAAAGTGATGAGCCACATCGGTTCCTTCACCAATATCCGCGGGGGCCATGTGTATCCCGGGCTGATCCGGAAGACAAAAAGACAACCCAAGCCGCTGCGAGTCTTCCTTCAGGAAGGTTCAAACGACCTCAACAACCTTCACGGCAATTGGCCGCTGGCGAATCAGGATATGGCCGCGGCCCTGAAGTTCGCAGGGTACGACTACCAGTTCGTGATGGGAGACGGTGGCCATAGCGGAAAGCATGGCGGTGCGATCCTGCCGGAGACGCTGCGGTGGTTGTGGAGGCCGTAAAGCCAAAGGGCTGAGTACCATAGGTCGTATGGGACCTAGGTGACCTATAGGGCGCATGTTCAACTGGCGCAGCGCCCCACGCGTCAGCGCCACTTCTCACCTCTCACCTCTCA
>CBINJX010000267.1:0-6767 GCA_966251085.1 uncultured Verrucomicrobiales bacterium | reverse complement strand
GATCTGGCGGGCACGGATTTCAGAGATGATGGTGAGAGACATTAGTGATTACGTGATTTCGGGTTTAATCTCGGATGGAAAAGCAGGAGAGCCGGGCGCCACTCCGAGAAAGGCGCCGTGCATATGCGCCTTACGTGGCGTTGGCAATACTGAAGGGGTGAGAGTTGAGAGTTGAGAGCCGCGTAATGGCTAATCGGGATTCTCTCGTTACTCCGAACCGGATGAACCGTAGCTCAGGCCTTCATCCTTGAGCTACGGCAAGCATCAAGAGGAGATTACGCCTCGACCTCGGCCTTGCGCCAGGCCTCGATCTTTTCGATCACGACCATGCGGTCACCATGCTCCGTCGGGACTTCGACGGTCTCGCTAACCTTGCGGCCGAGGAGCGCCTGGGCGATTGCGGCCTTGTAGGAGATGATTCCCTTTTCAGGGTTCGAATCCCACGCGCCGAGGATGTGATAGATATCGATCCGGCCGTCGGTCTCGCGGAGTGTGACCGTGGTGCCGATGGAGACTTGGCTGAGATCAGGGTTTGCGAAGTCGGTGCCACGGGCAAGGCTGAGGTCGCGCTCCATCTCGGCCTTGCGGCGCTGCAGTACGCGCTGCATCTCCTTTGCCGCCTTGAACTCGAAGTTCTCGCGGAGATCGCCGTACTCGCGGGCGATCTGGATCTCCTGAATATTCTGCGGGATCTTCTTGTTGACCACGTCCTCGTACTCCTCCTTGCGCCGCTCGAGGCTTTCCCAGGAGACGATTAAAGCCTCCTGCTTCTCCTCGGCTGCACCACCGGTGATCATGTTCTCGAGTTCCGGATGGATCCGGACGATGCGGCCAAGGAGCGAGCGCTTGTTGAGTTCCTCGAAGACCGGGGTCATCAGCAGACGTCGCATCACTTCGCGGAGTTCCTCGCGTTCTGCATCCGCCACGAGATCTGGCACGAGTTCCTTATCATTGAGCAGGAGATCGTGCAGCTTGCGGTCGCGGCTCTCGTTGAACTGATCCCGCTCCAGAGCGCCGATGGTTGCGCTGAGGACACGTGGGTGAATGAGCGAACGAAACTCGCCTTTGCGCTCCTTTTTGTCGCAGAGCCATGTGAGCGCCGCAGAGGAGATCGAGTGATCCCGGATTGCGCGATCCAGTGCGGTGCGCAGCTCCTCCGTCTTTCCACGCTCCTGGAGAAGGCGTGAAACCTCGCCGACTACGCGGGTGTTGCCACGGGTGACCAGTGTGAGAGCCTTGCCGACCCACTCGTCTCCAAAGGCATTCGGCAGTTCCGCGACTACGCGCTTCATCTTCGCCGCAGGTACCTCTTCCAGTAGTGTCGTCAGCTGCCGTTCCTCGTCGCGCAGCATGGCTGCGATCGTGCCAGATTCGGACGAGCGTGTAGCCCCTGGCGCCTTCTCGGCAATCTCATCACAGGCCAGAATGAGCTGAAGCGCTCCAGCGGTGTTCAGGCGAGCATTTTTCCGGGCGGCATCTTCCGCCGAAAGGATGATCGGACCAAGCTGCTGGGCCGGATCGGTGAAGATTTCGATGTTCTTGATGATCTGGTCGAGTGCATTGATCTGATCCTTGAGCTGCCGGGCGCTGGTGAAAGTGACGAGCAGTTCATCCGCACGCGATACCGCCTGGCTGCGCAGCTCAACGGGTTCGTTCTTCTTCCCCGGAACCGAAAAGTGGCCATCCTTTTTCAGGAGCTTCTTCGTGTTGTCCCACCATTTCTTGAATTCCGGCTCGCGGAACACATCCGGCACGAGCACCTGCGAGATCTGGTCCTGCGTCGCTTTGCCATTGTAGCTCTCGAGCACTCGGCGCACAAAAGTCACCGGATCATCCTTTGCCCGCATCCGGACTCCTTCGAGATCCGCAGCTTTCTGTGCGAGGATATGATCAGGTGAGATCTGCTGGAGGGAATCTGCCGCGTAAGGCAGTTGCATCGAGTGACCACGCTTCGACGTAAAGTCGATGGTCATTTGATTCACGAGAAAGTCGATCGCTGCGACCTGTCCGAAGCCCCAACTCTTGTGCAGGACATAAGTGCCGGGCGAAAGCCGGTCCAGTGCAGCGCCTTGGTTCAGTGTCAACTTTCCGGAATCAACGAGCTTCTGGATTTCAGGTTGCATAGGCGAAGAGGTGAGAACCTAAGGATCGGTTCTCATCGGGCCAAGTGAAAATCTCTGTTCCACGACGGGGCAGCTTCAAAAGTCCTCTATTCACGAGGTTTTTTCATCCCAGCGCTTCCACGGCCGGGAGCAAGATCTTGGAAATGTAACGAAACAAGGAAGCCTGATCCGGTATAATTATTGCAGATTACGGGCCTAAGATTTGTGCAACTGCCACCGGACAGCTACTTTCCCGCCCCCTTTTCCTTGCCAATGAACTCTCCTCGGTTTTGCGCCATCCTAGCAGGCGCGCTCATTGTTTCCCTCACGGCTGGCTACAGCGCGACTCGCGGCAGAGATCCTTGGGTTTACCGGCTCATTCTCGAGGATAAACCAGGGATGCTCGTTTGTGCCCTCGCTCCGAACTTCGCCGTAGCGTACGATACAGCCAATTGTGGCCTGTATCGCGTCTGGTCCGGCGAGGTGAAGTTCCAGGGAAAGGTTTACGATTTCAGCCAGAAGAGCACGGAAACGCTCGGGACAACCTATCACCTCTCGAATGGCACTCTGCTCTCCGTGGAGAATGAGAGTACATTCCCTGTCGGGTGGACCAGGACAGGCACGGTGACGCCTTCGAGCACGGATTGGTCCTTTGGCAGCGCAAATGCGACTCTCACATCCCCGGCCGTGGATCTACGGGAGTACGACCGCGTGATGCTTCATTTTGAGGAGTCCAGCGGCTCCGCTTGGGCAGGTGTCCCCGGGGCGGGCTCCATCAAGGTTCAGGTATCAGTCGATGACGGTGCCACCTGGGCCGCACAGGAATTTTACTCTTCCTCGCGCAAAGGAGTGCAGGAGAACTACAAACTGATCCCGCAGCAGGCAGAGCGAGTCCGGTTCCGGTTTACGTCCACTAATGGCAAGATTCGTAACATCCGCGTACAAGGGAATTACCGGGCCTGGCGTGCCGCGCAAGGCGGTGCCGATGTGTCAGTCCGAACCGAATGGCGCGGGCACTCGTTGATCGATCGAACGGCCGGAGTGAAGCTGAAGTATGATCTCGTGCTGCATGGAGAACAGCGCGTCAGCATCCATGAGCAACCCGAAGTCGTCACAGACGCTGGGAATATCCCTATGCTCCGGCGGGAATTCACGGTGAGCGGTTTACCTGCGGGAACGATGGTTTCCCTCAAACTCAACCGCGCAGCCGGAGTGGCTTCCAGCGAGAGCTGGCAGGTTTCCGGTTCGGGAGCTCTTCGCAGTGCCGGAAGCGACCAATACCTCGACATCACATCCAACGGCACCTGCATCGTAACCGGAACCTGGCAATGAACCCTCGCCATTTCAGCTCTCTTTCTATGCGATTTTTCGTTGTCGCCCTCACGTTGGCACTCACTGCGATCCTCTCGCAGAGCGGGCATGCTCAAGTTCCTGCGATGAAGCCCGGCGTGACCGCTTGGGTTTATGAAACTGGTGAGCCGATGGATCGGCTGGGAATCCTGGTGGCGGGGCAAACCCCCAACTACTCCGATGACCACCTCGAAATCGATTTCTCGGGCAGCTGGGAAACTTCCTACGGAACTCTTTCTCAATATTACATCGGACTGATCTGGGGGCAGATCAATGCGAGCGTCGCCGGAACCTATCAATTCCGCGTGACCAGTGATGACGGTGCCCGGTTTTTCATCTCCGATCAGCTCGTAGTCAGCAACGATACAGTCGGGCAGGAGGGGGAACGCTCCGCAACCGCAAGCATCGCGCTGGGAGCGGGCAAGCATCCCTTCAAGCTGCGCTTTTATCAGAACAGCGGCTCGAGCCGTTTGCGCCTCGAATGGCAGCCACCCGGAGCCACCTCGTTCAGTGTGGTTCCTTCCAGCGCACTGGAGGCGGAGGACGGATTGACCCATGTGACCTCGCCAGGGCTGAAGCGGTATTATTATGAGAATGGTGGTGGACAGGCCGGTGGTCCGGGTGATGGGCGGCCGATCGAGGGAGTGCACCCGAGTTACACGCTCGGTAATTTCCGCCCCTTCACTTTCCGGCCCCAAGTAGGAGGAATGGATTTCCTGCCGGATGGACGTCTTGTGATCTGTACCTGGGATCCCATCGGTGCAGTGTACATCCTCGGGAACATCAACGGTCCGCGGGAATCGGTGACCGTAACCCGCTTTGCCGAAGGACTGGGAGAGCCGCTAGGAGTAAAGGTGGTGGATGGGGAAATCTACGTGGCCCAGAAGGGGGAGGTCACACATCTGCGGGATACCGATGGTGACGGCATTGCCGATGAGTATGAGTCGGTCGCCTCCGGGTGGCCCGCCTCGCACAACTACCATGAGTTCACCTTCGGTCTTCTATACAAGGAAGGTCACTTCTACATCACCACCTCGGTTCCGCTGAAGACCGGTGACTCGATGTATATGCCCACCACGCTTCCCGCGGGTGAGGAAAGCTATCCTGTCCCGAATGGCCCGGGCTCCCTGATCCGGATCGATCCATCAAATGGAAGCTGGGAAATCATCGCGCGCGGGCTACGTACCCCAAATGGACTGGGGCTCGGTATCGATGGTGAAATCTTCTGCGGTGAGAACCAGGGTGGGTGGGTGCCCTCCTCGAAGCTGAACATCCTGAAAGCGGGCGGTTTCTATGGCCACCAGCCGAAGACTGATGGAAACGTTGCCACGAACGCACCGGCACTCTGGCTGCCGCATGGCGAGATTTCGAACTCTCCAGCCGAGCCTACAGTGATTCCGAGTGGCCCGTATGCGGGGCAGATGCTGTTCGCGGAACTCACCCATGGCGGCCTGAACCGTGTGTTTCTGGAAAAGATCAACGGTCAATACCAAGGGGCAGTCTTCCAGTTCAGCCAGGGGCTGGAGTCCGGTCTGAATCGACTCGCCTGGGCTCCGGACGGTACTCTCTACGTGGGAGGTCTCGGGAGCGGCGGTAACTGGAATTGGGAGGGAACGCTCTTTGGATTGCAGAAGCTCAGTTTCAACGGCACCTCGACCTTTGAAATGAAGTCGATTCGAAGCCGATCCAACGGTTTCATCGTTGAGCTAACCAATCAAGTGCCCTACGCCATCCTTGCGAATCCGGCCAACTACCAGATTCAACAGTGGTATTACGCAGCTTCGGCAAGCTACGGAGGCAGTAAACAAGGAGTCACGACTCTCACGCCCTCCCAAGTCTCGGTATCGCAAGACAGGCGAAAGGTTTTCCTGGAGATTCCCGGTCTTCAGAGCAATCGAGTCGTCTATTTCCGGCTCAGGAATTTCCAGAGTGATTCTGAGGCCCCGATCGCGCCCTGGAGTACGGAAGCGTGGTACACGCTGAATGAGATCGGCCCGGTGGCAGGTCCGGACTTCGTGCCCGTGCCTCCAATTCCGTTGACGACTGTCACCTTCGGGCAGGAGGCGGAAGACGCCGCACGGAGTGCAAACGTCACTGTGGAATCCAATCATACGGGATTCAGCGGCACCGGGTTTGCAAACCTTCCGGCATCAGGAGCGGCGAATCTGACATTCACCATCACCACGGATGCCGCGGGAGTTCACGACATTGGATTCCGGTATGCGCTCGGTGCTGCCGATCGTTCAGTCTCCCTTTCAATTAATGGTGGGAGCACGGAAACCCTCTCGTTCCCGAACTCCGGAGCATGGAACACCTGGCAGACGCGCACGATCTCTCGAACGCTGCTCGCCGGCGCAAATTCCATCAGGATCTCCAGTAGCAACGATGGTCCGAACCTCGATTTGCTGACCGTCGCCCGCAGCGGCGCGATGACTGACGCACGCACCTTGTTCGACCGTTGGGCTCAGAATAACGGACTTACGGACGTCGAGCCTGATTCCGATGCTGATACGGACGGGTTCACCAACCTCATTGAATATGGTACGGGCGGCGATCCCAGGATCACCAGTCGCAGCGCTCCGGGCGGGTCGCTGGTGCCACAGGTAAACCGGATCGGGTCCTCTGCGGGCGACTACATTCAGGTGACCTATCGCCGACGGATCGACTATACGATCCGAGGTCTCACGTACGTGGTGGAAACAGCGTCGGATCTCGCTCAAGGCGTCTGGACACCCTTGGTAGGAACACAAGTGGGAGAAGCAGCTCCGACTGGTGACGGCGTGACAGAGTTCGTCACAGTCCGCTCCAGCAACCGAATCGACCCGGGCCAGACGAGTTTGTTTGTGCGGGTGAAGCAGCAGCTCGCGAACTAAGCTCGACCTATGTAGGTGGTCAGAATTTGATTAACGTGCTTCCTGAGCAACACGCTTGCGTCCATGCTTGTTGCTCGGAAGTTCAGCCGGAGCCGACGCTGTCCTTCAGAGCGTCACGAGCGCGGTCAGCTTGGGGTACCCAACGCCATTCAGTTACGGAGGGTGCCTTCAGCTCGACTTTGGCCAATTTTGCATCCGCCAATCTGGCCTTCTATCCCGAAGGGATTACGTCCCAAAGCCCAGGGTTTCCCGCGCATGCGGGATACCCTGGGGAACGGAGAAGAGGAGCATCAACCCCAACGGGGTTGCGTCCGGAGAGGTGGTCGTGATCCAGAGGCGACGCGTATGAGCGGGACGCAACCCCTTCGGGGTAGATGCGCTTGTTGGTTTCCACCCAGGGTAGCTCGTGCCTCGCAACCCTGGGCTTTGTGACGGAACCTCT
>CBINJX010000266.1:0-6777 GCA_966251085.1 uncultured Verrucomicrobiales bacterium | reverse complement strand
GACAGGCGAGCGAGAGGATGAGCGCGACCTGGAGGAAGTGTCTGATCATGGGTAGCCTAACGGGCGTTCTCGGCTTTGGCGCGTTTCGCCGGTTTACGTTCGACGTCATCAGTCGGTCCGGACATCGGCGGGGTCTCGAAGAACATGCGATCCCCCGTTACTCGTGGATCACCGGTCTGCACGAGTTCGGCCATCAACCGGGCGTTCAATTGCTCACGCACGCCGGCGTACGCAGCATCGGCCGCGACGTTGGTCAGCTGGGCCGGATCTTTGGAAAGGTCATACAGCTCCTCGCGCGGACGCTTACCGTAAGCGCGCTCGAAGTACGGTTTCCACTGTGCATCGTTCCGATTGGCCACCATCCAAGCCTTCGCCGGACCTGCATCCTCATCGGCCAGAGTCACCCGCGTTTCCTCGGTCAGGGCTTTGATGCTCGGCATGCTGTCTGCCGTGATGTTGCGAGGTTCGCCGAGCGGCCAGCGGTCGGGTTCGAAGTTGATGATGTAGAGATGATCCTTTGTGCGGATCGCACGCTGCGGATACGGCAGATATCCCTCGCGAGCACTCTCCACGTGGCGCTCGCGTCCGATGAATACCGCATCACGCTGCGGTTCAACAGTGCCTGATTTCTCAGAAGTCAGGAGGGGCATCAGGCTGCGGCCAGTCATGTCCTCCGTGGGTTTCACGCCGCCCGCCTGCAGAAACGTAGGGGCAAGATCCGTGAGACTCACGAGATCATCCACCACACGGCCACCCTTTGCCCCACCCCAACGTGCCGCCAGAGTCACACTGGTACCGAAATCGTAAAGATTGCACTTCCCATGCGGGAACCCGGGCGCACCGTGATCACCGCTGACCACCACGATGGTATTGTCCAGTTCTCCCATTTCCTCCAGTCGCGCGAGCAGCAAACCGACCGCTGCATCAAACGCCATCACCTCGCCGAAGTAATCCGCAAGATCCTCGCGCAGCTCCGGAACGTCCGGTATCGCCTTCGGCATCTTCCCTTTGAGCGCATCGGGATCGAGTCCCCAGAGCGCCTTGCCTGAGCCATTGATCCATCTGCGGTGCGTATTGGTGGGACCAAACCAGTAGCAGAACGGCTGCCCGGGTTTCCGGTCCGCGAGGAAGGCGTCGAAGTTCTTCCGGACCTCGTCGTAAAGCTCCTGCTTCGCCTCTTCCAGTGGCTTCCCGTTGGCCACCATCCTCGTGACATGTTGGGAGAACTGGTTGAAGCGTCCGCCCGCTTTTTCATAGCTGTGCCTCGGGGACGCAAACGGCGCGTCATTCGGCCTCCCCGGCCCCCAAACCTTGTATGTCTCGCCGATGTGATATCCGGCATCGCGGAGCATCAGGGCAAACGAAGGTTTCGAGCCGTCCCACACCGCACCACGCAAAATCGCAGCACGGCCGGTACGCCAGAAGTGTTGTCCGGAAAGCAATGCGCTGCGGCAGGGTGTGCACGACGGTGAACTGACGAACGCCCGCCGGAACAGCACACCCTCGCGGGCAACGCGATCGATATTCGGCGTGCGGAGGATGTCGTTGGCCGTGCCCGGCCCGTCGATCTCCGCATAAATGCTGGCGTGCCGCCCCATGTCATCTGCGAAGGCAAAGACAATGTTGGGCCGCTTCGTTTCAGCGGCACCCGCCGCACAGACGAGCACGGCGACGGCAAAGAACGCGATGATGTTTCTTTTCATGAGTCAAATGTGAGGGAGAACGAGTTTTTCAAACCCTGAGCCGTGCTCAGAGTTGTGCCTTTTGCGCTTTGGCCTTCTTGCCGCCAGTATTCTTTTCTTTAGAGGGGCGATATTCGTTTTCCCAGTTCTTGCGGATAAGTGGCTTCAACTCGGCAAGGACCTGCGCATACGCGGGATCATCGACGAGGTTCTTCCTCTCCTCGGGATCCTTGGTGTAGTCGTACAGTTGAGCGCCCTTCCTACCGTTATCCCACTCGGTGTAGCGGTAACGCTCGGTGCGCACGCTGTGACCGGAGAAGCCGCCACGCCACACCTGTGTGAATGCAGGTTTGTCCCATTCTGCGCCCGGATCATCCAGCAACGGCTTCACGCTCTTTCCTGCGAGGTTCTGAGGTGGTGTAAGCCCACAGAGATCGGCGAGAGTCGGATAGATATCCACGAGTTCCACCGGACGGCCGGTCGCTGTTCCTTTGGTCTTCTGACCGGGAGCGGCAATGATGAGCGGCACACGTGCAGATCTTTCAAAGAGGCTCTGCTTTTTCCAGAGACCGTGATCTCCAACGTGGTAACCGTGGTCGCTCCAGAAAACGACAACGGTGTTATCCGCAAGCTTCAACCGCTCGAGAGCATCGAGCAGACGTCCGACCTGCGCGTCCACGAAGGAGATCGTTGCCCAATACGCCTGAAGCGCTTCGCGCGATTGTTGTTCGGTTACTCCAAACCAGGGCCAGGGTTTTGTCGAGGCGAGTGCAGGCTGCGGAACGCTCTGGATATAATCAAATGAACCCTCCGGCATCGTGACCTTCTCGATCGGGTAAAGGTCAAAATACTTCTTTGGCGCCACATACGGGCAGTGGGGACGATAGAAACCAGCCGCGAGGAAGAACGGTTTGTCCTTGTTCGCCTCCATCAGCTTGATGATCTCCGTGGCAACCATTCCATCAGTCTGCTCTTCGTCCGTCCCCTCGGCTCGCATGAAGCTCAATGAGCTGCCGAGACCGCGCTTCGGAGTGTGATTGGTAAGGAGTTTCTCCTCCACCTTGTCGCGCCCATAAGGGTTCACCTTGTGATCCCACGAAGCCGGATCGTCGAGACCGTCGGTGCCGATCTGTCCGGGGTTGCCGTAGTGATAGATCTTCCCGACTCGTGCCGCATAGTAACCATTGTTCTTGAACAACTGCGAGAGCGTCACGGCAGCCGGGATCACCTTCCGAAAATGCTTCTGCAGGTCGTACACTTGCGTAGTGTCCGGCCGCAGTCCGGTCATCAGTGACGTCCGGCTCGGCGAGCAGAGCGGGAGCTGGCAGTAAGCCCGATCAAAGCGGGTGCCGGCTTTTGCCAGGCGATCGATGTTCGGCGACTTCACGAGCGGATGCCCGTAGCAGCCGAGATCGTTATTCATGTCGTCCACCGAGATGAACAGCACGTTTGGCCGACTCTTCTCCGCTGCGGAAGAGGTCCACGGCAGAGAGGACAGAATCGGTACCAGCAGGAGGGTGAGGAGACGACGCATGGTCCTGGGGAGAATGAGAGTTTACGGGCTGGTCTGCTTTGCCTGTTTCCGGATCAGCTCCTCCGGAAACTCCGCGGCAGGGCTGCCGTATTCCGTGCGGAGATTCTGTGAACGGCCACGGTCCGGTTGGAGTGGGATGTACATGCCGTCTTTCTCCTTCAGCATCGTGAAGAGCTTTTCATTCATCTCCTTCACGATGGGCTGATGCTCCTTGCTGAAGATCAGGTTCTTCGTTTCGCCCGGATCATTTTCCAAGTCGTACAATTCATCGATATCCCACAGTCCGTGAACGTGGACATACTTGTACCGGTCTCCGCGGAGAGCGTGGATCGTGGGGGTGTGCGGGAAGTTGCGCTCCCAAAAATACTCGTAGAGCAGTTCGCTGCGCCACGGGATCGATTCCCCCTTCACCAGCGGCCAAAAGCTGCGGCCGTCAAACTCGGAGCTGTGCCCTTTGGCATCCGCCGCGTCGAGCAACGTGGGGGCAATGTCGTTGTTTGCGACCACCTGTTTCACCACCGTACCGGGCTTGATGACAGAAGGACACTGCATGACGAGCGGCACCCGCATCGACCACTCATAAGCGGTGCGTTTGTCGATGAGCCCGTGCTCACCAAAGGCGAAGCCGTTGTCGCCCATATACACAATCAGCGTATTCTCGAGCTGTCCGCGCTCGCGTAGCGTGTCGAGCACACGGCCTACACTCTCGTCCACAGCAAGCAGGGTCTCGCAGTAGCGGCGGTAGTACCCCTCCACGTTCAGGTTGGAGTGATACGGGAAGTCGATCCCGTGCCAGGAGTTACGCTGGTTCTGCACCCACATCGGCGCGTTCTCGTGTTTGGTGCGGGAGGCAGGGATCGGCAGCGCCTTGTCCTTGTAGCGACCAGCATGGCGATCCGCCGGGACAAACTCCGAGTGCACCGCTTTGTGGGAGAGATAGATGAAGAACGGCTGTTCTTTTGGAACCGTGCGCAGCCATTCCACCGCATAATCCGTCAACTCATCGGTGACATACCCCTTCTGCGGAACGACTTTGCCGTCCACGTTCAGCGTCATCGGTTTCCGGTTTGCCGCCACCTTCTGGGCAGGCGTGCCGCGACGGTCTGGCCAGTATTCGCCCTGGCCGCGGAAGCTCACCCATTTGTTGAAGCCGCGCTGCGGGGCATCCCCTTCCCCGCCCATGTGCCACTTGCCGAAATAGCCAGTCTGATAGCCGGCCCTCTGCAAGGTTTGAGGGAAGAAAACCAGGTCCTCGCGCACCGGGTTGTTGTTATCTACGACGCCGTGTTTATGCGCGTAGAGTCCGGTGAGAATGGAAGCATGACTCGGCGAGCAGAGCGCAGTCGTGACAAACGCATTCGGCAGATGTGCGCCGTTCTTTGCGATCGAATCGATATTCGGAGTTTCGAGGAACGGATGTCCCATGAACCCCATCGCATCGAAGCGGTGGTCATCGGTGAGGATGAAAACGATGTTTCGCGGTGCGGCATGACTCGTGGCCACAGCAGCCACAAACGCAAGGAGGGTGGCGATGATGCGATGTCTGATCATGATTCGGGGAGATCGGCGCTGAGGGAGCGCTTCGGGAGGATGTCTTAGTGAGGCTTTAATTCGCCGGCGAATTCTTTGCCTTTCCGGGATATGGCTTTACGTGTGCGCGCTGAGCCCATGCCATCCACCGACTAGTGAGATCTTTCACGCGCTCGGGCTCCTCTTGGGCGAGGTTGTTCATCTCCGTGCGATCGGTTTTGAGATTGTATAGTTCCCAGGAAGCGCCGCGGCCTGCACGGACGAGTTTCCAATCGCCAGAACGAACAGCGGCATTACCCTCGTGTTCCCAAAAGAGAGCATCACGCTCGATTGGCTGACCGGCAAAAGCCGGTGTGAGACTGCGGCCTTCCAAGGGGATGAGCGGCTTTCCATTATGCTCGGCAGGATACTTCGCGCCCGCCGCATCGAGAAAAGTCGGCACGAGATCAATCACGTGTCCGACCTGATGCCGCAACGCACCACCCTCGCGGATCTGCGCGGGCCAATGCACAATGAGCGGCGTGGAAATCCCGCCCTCGTGGCAAAACCGTTTGTAACGGCGGAACGGAGTGTTCGAAACCGTGGCCCAGCCTCTTCCGTAAAACACATCCGACTCCGCGGAACCGAGCGGCTCCGGGCCTTCGCTTCGACCGCGCGGACCGCCCTCCGCGGTGCCGCCATTATCGCTGAGGAAAACCAGCAGCGTATTATCGAGAACTCCGCGCTCCTTCAGCGCGGAGACGAGCTGACCAATGCTTCGATCGAGCCGATCCATCACCGCCGCATAGATTGCCATGAGATGATCGAAACGGTCCTGCTCCTCGGCGCTCAAAGAATCCCAAACGGGCGGCGCATCGGGCCACGGTGCGAGCGGCCACTCTTTGTTAACGATGCCTGCTTCGATCTGCCGCTGGTGCCGTGCATCCCGCAGCTTCTGCCAGCCGGCTTTGAACTTGCCGCGATACCTGGCGATTTCCTCCTCGGGAGCCTGCAGCGGGAAGTGCGGCGCATTGTGCGCGACATACAGGAAGAACGGCTTCTTCGCCGCGAGCGCCTCATCCACAAATCGAATCCCCTGCTCCGTCCAGACACCCGTCGTGTACCAACCAGCCGGAGGCTGCTGGCTGACGGAAAAGATGGTGTCGTTCCCCTCCTTAACGGTGCGCCCTTCCTTCACTTTGAAGTAAAACCCGCCGCCCTCGACGATCCCATAGAAACGATCAAAGCCGCGCTGCAGCGGCCACATGCTCTGCTCCCTGTGACCGACATGCCACTTCCCGGTATGCGCTGTGAAATACCCCGCGTCGCGCAGCAACTCGGCAGCCGTGGCGCAGCGATCGTTCAGGAAACCACGGTAGCCCTCCACTTTCTGGTCACCAGTCATGAGACCAATCCCGGTCTGATGCGAGTACAGGCCGGTCAACAGCGACGCACGCGTGGGGCAGCAACGGCCCGTGTTGTAGAACTGAGTAAATCGTACCCCGTTCCTGGCGAGAGCATCGATGTTAGGAGTCGGGATTTCCCCGCCATAACAACTGATATCCGAGAAGCCCATATCATCTACGAGGATGCAGACGATGTTCGGACGCTCAGCCGCGTGAGCTGCGGCGTGGCAGAGGAGCGCGGTGATTAGGGAGAGGAGGAGGGGTCTCATCTTGGGGCAGGTAGTAATCAGTGATCAGATGTGAGCGCAAAATGTCGAAATCGCCGTTCGCTTTTACCCTATCAACGTCCGCAGAGCGCTGTCTTGATCCCGGAGGGATACCCAGAAGGTAGCCGGTTGGTTTGCGCGAGGGAAACGAGCGCATACCACCGGAACCGGAGTCATAAAGAACCATGCACCCCGGCAGCGGGTGCCAGAATCGTGCACAGCCTTCGACTTTCTTTGGGTGTTTGCATCCACCTTGCGGAAGGTAAACCGCCCATCGGCTCCTCGCTCCCGGCACCCGCTCCGGGGTGCCATTCTTATGTGTGCAGGGTCCGGTGGTAGCGCTCGTTCCTCGCGCGACCACCGGCTACCTTCTTGGTATC
>CBINJX010000265.1:0-6778 GCA_966251085.1 uncultured Verrucomicrobiales bacterium | reverse complement strand
CTCCATGCCGGGCAAGTTCGGACTGAGGCTCCCCTGGGGGATGGAGAAGGCTGAGCATTTGCACAAATGGAACCCGCCGGGCACAGACGCACCCGGCGGGCCACCAACCAACAGAACTATTTCTGCGCGAAGCCTAGAAGGATACCGTCGCCATCAGGTACCCAAAGTCCGCATCATCCGAAGGGCCGGTGTCGGAAAGGTAATCCCCGGCAAAGAAGTGGCTGTATCCGGCGAGGATCTGGACGTTTTTGTTCACGGTCCACCCAACCGTGAGGTCGATCTCGGAGCCGATGTAGTTATCTGCAGCCCGGGCCTCTGGTGTGAGTGGGCGCAGCGGGGTAAGACCATTCGCCCGATACACGACATCATCGGTGCTCGCGACCCAGAATGCGTGATAATCGAGTTGGACCGAAACGTCTTTCACGGGCGACACCCGGAAGCTGATCATCGGATTGTGGATGTTCTGCCACGAGAACAGGTCCATGTAGCCGTAGAACTTGTGGTTCGTCGGAAACAGGTTCTGGAACGTCTCGATATCGTCATCGGTCGGATCGCTGTCGCCTGAACCGTAGTTGTACTCGACCCAGAGACGCGGTTTCCACTCGGCCTCCAGCCAGTTGTATCCCGCGCCAGCGGTGATCGCCCATGCGCTCAGGCTGAGATCCCGGACCTGTCCGGTCTGGTATGCGCCTTCGACCTGAAACTCGAAGCCGCGCAGCTTCTTTGGATCACCCCGGAACCGGGCTCCAAACGTCGCGAAATCCGTGTGCTGCGCGAGCGGGTTTGTTTCGCCGCGAGGCGTGGTTATTGGTACCGCGGCTTCCAGGTTGGCCGTGGTCCCGTTCTTTTGATTGAGCAGGAAACTGTAAACTTCGGCAGTGCCCCAGGGGAGCTCATTCGAGCTCAGGTAAATGCCGCTGAAGACCTGCTGCCGATCGGTCTCATTGCCATTGAAAAGATCCGAGGTATTGAACGAGTCGCGCCGAATCACCACCACCGAGGAGGTGAAGAGATCGAGCTGAAATTTCGGGTGTTTATAGATCAGCTTTGCGGCGTCAAAAGTGCGCGCGAAGTTGTTCCACTCAAATCCGCCAACGAGCCGCTCTTCACCATAGCTGAGGATCTGGCGTCCTAGCTTGAGAATGACAGGCAGATCGGCGGTGGGACCGAGTTCCACCCACGCCTGGCGCAGGTCAAAGTTGTCGTCACCTTCGGCACCCAGAAAACCCGGTATATTGGGGCGATCGGAGTCGAACTCGCGTGCGTCCTGGCCTTGCGCGTAAACCTTCAGCCACGGAGCCGGTTTCCACAGCACCCCGATCCGGAAACGTTGAAGCAGCCAGCTGTCATCCGTGAGATCGTTGACGCTGTCGTTGAAGTCGAAGTTGTTGTTCCGGATCTCGAAACGAACCCGTTCCTGGACATCGAAACAGAGCGTGTCATCGAAAAAACAGAGTGGATTTTCGCCCGGCGCTTTCTCGATCACCGTCTTCGCGCTGGTTGCCTTTATATCCGGTTCGCCGCCGAGGACGGGCAGGAGGCTGCTGGTAAGGAGGCCTGCCGCAAATAGCCCTCCATATTTCTTGGATGGTGGTCTTCGTGGGATGTGCATGTGGTGGTGAGCGGACGTGAGGACGTCGCGGTGTTTAGCCGAGGGGCCCAGCTCTTGTTTCAGGGGACTGGGGTGGCCTGAAATTGTGCGGCACGTGCGAAAATGTCGGCCCGGAACCACTGGTGAGCGGCTTCCTCAGGGATTTGATCGGCATCCGGAATGAGGCCGCTGGAGTGTAAACTGCGAATCACCCAATGCGCATGAGCGAGTGAAGGTTCGTTCGCTCCGTTCCGGTGGAATACGTGGAAATTGGGAATGATCTCCACCCGTCCGTTTCCAAAGTCGAAGTCACCTCCCAGGCTAGCCCGGATCATCTGAGCTGGCGCGCCCACATATCGTGGTTCCGCGAGAGTGGCGATGAGTTGCTCGCGATTTTCCGGGCGATCGCAGAAGGCACATGCCTCGAGGAGCGCAGCGATCAGCCTTACATGCTCCTCCTCGTTTTGCTCTACGTAGTCTTTCCGAACCATCAGGACCTTCTCGGGATGCGACGGGGCGAGGTCACGGCTCGTAGCCACCGTCCAGCCGGTGCGGGCTGCAGTCGCGACCGAGTTCCAAGGCTCACCCACACAGTAGCCATCGAGATGTCCCGCCTTCAGGTGCGAAGGCATTTGAGGCGGAGGAACGACGACGATATGAGGATCACGCTCGGGATGGATTCCGTTTCGCTTGAGCCAGTCGCGCAGCAGAAAGCTGTGGGAGGAGTAGTTGTGGACTACGCCCAGGGTGAAACGACGGCCCGTCTGTTGCATGGCACGCCGTAACGTTTGCCCGTCGCGAACGCCTTCCCTCCAGAGATGCTGGGAAAGAGTGATGGCATTGCCGTGCAGATTCAGCACCAATCCGGTCAGCGTCTCCGCCTGCACGCATCCGAGCCCACAATTCACCGCGACCATGAGGCCGGCCGGGGCCTGTGCTGCGTGCAGTTCCCCGTAGATGATCTTGTCGCGAATGGTCGCCCAGCCAACCTCGCGGTGCCTTACAACTTTAACCCAAAACCCCACGAAAAAACCCACAACCATGCCGATAGCAAATGAACCGGAAACGACCCGGGGACAAAACCCGAGGCGAATGATGTGACCGGTGCGGTGGTGGTTTTTGCGCATCGTCTGCAGTTGCTTCGTGATGCGTTGCGCCTTTAGCCGCCGCTATGCCACGGTTTCTCAAATGGGAGCAAAAACAGATTGCGCGGTTTGCATCGCTTGCATGAATTTCCTTCATCCATGTCTCAACCGCTCGACAGCAGACAACTTCGCGCCTTCAGCATTCTTGCGAGGACGGGGAGTTTCACGGCTACGGCGCACGAGCTGCATCTCACACAGTCGGCGATCAGCCATGCGATCCGCGCGCTGGAGGAGGATATCGGGTGTCGGCTTTTGGACAGGATGGGCAAAACCGTGGTGCTCACGCAGGCCGGGGAGCAACTGCTGGTGCATACGGAACGGATCCTGGAGGAAATGGCCGCGGCACGTTCCGGGTTGAGCCATTTGGGGAAGTGGGGAAGTACACGTCTCCGGATCGGGGCGAGTACGACGGCCTGCCAGTATGTGCTTCCGTCGGTGCTCCGTGAGTTCAAGGAAAGCTTTCCGCAGTGTGCAATCTCGATCCAGCCCGGCGACACTCCTGCCAGCATCGACGCGCTTCGCGCGCATCAGATCGATCTGGCGGTGAATCTGGAGCCGCATAAGAGCGAACCGCTCGAGTTCCGGCCGCTGTTCACCGACGAGCTGCACTTCCTCATGAGCCCCCTGCATCCGTGGGCCAAGGCGGGCAAGGTGAACCGGGAGGAAATTGCCCGGCAACATTACATTCTCTACGGTAAGGGGAGTTACACTTTCCGCATGATCGAGGGGTATTTCCGGGGGGAGAAGATCGTGCTCCACAGCCTCCTCGAACTCGGCAATATGGAAGCGATCAAGGAGCTGGTGAAACTCGGGCTCGGGATCAGCATTTTAGCCCCGTGGACTGCCGCACAGGAGTTGAAGGATAAATCTCTGGTGGCGCTCCCTCTCGGGCGCAGGAAGCTGCGGAGGCGCTGGGGTGTACTCTTCTGGCGCGGACGCCGACTCAGCCTGGCGGAGGAGACATTTGTTGGTCTGTGCGGTTCGGTGACGGAACGGCTGCAGCATGCCTGAGCTGCGTGGAAGAAAGGTGGAACGAGAGGCAATTGATCTGTCGCGAAGATCCCTTATACATTCCGCCCACTCAGCCGCACGCCGGCGTCTGCCACCCGACTAATGAACCATCCGAACCCGGAACCCCTGAAGTAGATGCCTCTTGTAAAAGCCTGGTCAAATGCAGCGCGAGTTGCCGGAGGTGCGTTCGTCTCTTTACGGGACCGAGTCGGTCGGACGATCGGCCTTCCTCCTGTCGGACCTCTTCCGTCGTTTCTGATCATCGGCGCTCAACGTGCCGGAACGACCTCACTCTACAACTATCTGCTCGATCATCCGCAGATCGCTCCGGCGGCCTTGAAGGAGGTGCATTTCTTCGATGTGCACTTTGCAAAAGGGACCGGTTGGTACCGCGATCAGTTCCGTGCGCTCGAAGAGCATCCGGACGAGAAGGCCATCACGGGTGAGGCGAGTCCTTATTACATTTTTCATCCGCTGGCGCCGTATCGAATCGCGGAGCTACTACCGAACGTGAAGATCATTGTGTTGCTGCGCAATCCGGTGGATCGTGCAATTTCGCACTACCATCATGAAGTGCGGTGCGGGAATGAGACGCTGTCTCTCGCGGAAGCGCTGGCGGCGGAAGAGGGGCGCCTGAAAGGCGAGGCCGAACGGATCCGTCGTGAGCCCGGATATCGCAGTATCACGCATCAGCGACATTCCTACCGCGCTCGCGGCTGCTACATGGATCAGCTCGAAACCTGGGCAAAACTGTTCCCGCGGGAGAACATTCTGCCGCTCCTCAGCGAGCGATTTTACGAGGCACCTGCTATCGCGCTTCAGCAGGTGACCGACTTTCTTGGGCTCGCACCAATGCCGGAACGAAAAGAGTCCTTTCCCATTCACAATCTGGCGAGCTATCCGGAGCTCGAGAAAGAGATGCGGGATGAGTTGGCCGCTTTTTATAAGCCTCATAATGAACGTCTCGCTGCGTTTCTCGGTGAGAGTCCCGGGTGGGATTAGTCGGTATGGCGATCATCGCAGCCAATAAAAGGGCTTGCGCTGCGGTTTCTCATCCCGTTGATGAGGAGAACGATAAGCCGCGCCGTCATGTGGTTAGCAGTTGAACTTCTGCATCCCTGCTGTTTTGGTAGAGATTCCATCACTTCCTGATGAAACTCACCAAACGCGGCGAATACGCGCTTCGAGCACTTATTGATTTTGGCATTGCGCACGAACTGGGGCGTCCGCTCCTGAAGGTTGGTGAACTCGTGGAAAAGGAGCGTCTACCGGTGAAGTTTCTCGAGCAGATCCTGATGCAGCTGAAGGGGGCGGGATACATCGATACAAAGCGCGGGAAGGGTGGGGGATATTTCCTGGCTAAGCCGGCAAAGGAGATCCGGTTCGGACAAGTGATCCGTCTGATTGATGGTCCGCTTGCGCCGATTGCCTGTGTGAGCCAGACCGCCTATGAGCGCTGTACCTGCCCGGATGAGGAGCATTGCGGGCTGCGTATGCTGATGCTCGATGTCCGGAACGCGATCGCTCGCATCCTGGACCGTTACGTTCTGGCTGATGTCGTGGATATCACCCTGCGCAAGATGCGCCGGGATGGTGTCCCGATCCCCTTCATGGTCGAGAAACTCCTGAGCCCTGTGGGAGAGTCGAAGGACGACGGGGATTTGGAAGGGCATCCCCAGGGGAGTTTTCTCGCGGAACTGGAAGGATTGCGAGTCGGTGCCGGGACTAGGCCGAAGCGAACGAGGAAGACGGAGCAGGCGGATTAGAAGACGCGCTTTTGGGGATTGCCGAGGCGGAAAAGGTGACGCCCCCAAGCGTGCTGCGGTGCCTTCGGACTGCAAACAGGACGGATCAGACGCATACGTCCCATCGGTCTCCCCATTCCATCATTTCTACTCTTCTTCTGCTTCCTTCACGCCAAGGCACCGGTGCAGCTACTCCCGCAGCCGGCGGTGCACGCGAGGCAGTGAAATCCGGTAGCGATCTCCCGTTCCGTGAGATCATCAGGCGTGATGTCCCAGAGGTAGAGCGGGCGACCGTTCCTCAACTGCATCCCAAGCATCTGGTTGAAATCACAATCGTAGATCTCTCCACGCCATCCCACGTTCAGCGTCGAACGGCACATGACGCTCTCCAACGTTGCTGGATTGAAGCTGTTTGCGAGGAGTTCCAGATAATCATCCCATTTTCCCTGTTCCCGGAGATCCTGTGCAAAGCGGGCGATCGGTTGGTTCGTGATGGTGAACAGCGAAGTGAAAACGATCCCGAACTCCCGTTCCAAAGCCTCCCTGTAGTCTGCTTCCAGCTCGGACTGTGGGCCGGGCAGCACCGCGCCCAAGGGATTATACACCAGGTTCAGTGGCAGCACCGTTCCGTAACCGACGGCATTGAATTTGCGAAGTGCCGCAATGCTCTTTTCGAACACGCCTTCGCCGCGCTGTGCATTCACGTTTGTCGCGGAATAGCAGGGAAGGGAGGCCACAATTTCGACTCCGTATTTGGCCAGATATCCCGGTAGCCAGGAAAAGGCGCCGCTTTCGATGATCGTGAGGTTATTGCGGTCAATCACATGGGAGCCGACTGCGCGGGTAGTCTCAACGAAATATCGGAAGTGCTCGCTAAGCTCTGGCGCGCCACCGGTGATATCGACGACCTCCGGACGGTGTTCTTCAATCCAGGCACCCACCCTCCGGGCGGTTTCCCCGGATATCATTTCGGTACGCCATGGGGCGGCATCGACATGGCAATGGCGGCACGTCTGATTGCATTTGCGACCGACATTGATCTGCAGGGTCCGGAGACGACCACGACGAAGGGTAAGATCGTGCTCCGCGAGTTTCTGATCGAAGCGGTTCATGAGGGAAAGGACTGCACGAGCTAACAGCAAGGTCCTGGGTCACTGCAGACATTCGCTTCTGTCGCTTTCGGATACTTGCGACTTGTATGACGCCGGGCAGCAAAGCGCCTCCTCACAGGCTCGCGTTCCTGCCGCGTAGCGTCCCTGAACCACTGTCTCGGCATTCAATGAGTT
>CBINJX010000264.1:0-6822 GCA_966251085.1 uncultured Verrucomicrobiales bacterium | reverse complement strand
GCGCTCGCCTGATCGGTCTTCCGGCAGTTGTCGGTGTGATTGCCGACGACATCGGAATGCGCGTCCCAGCCTTCGTGGTAGATGTTGATGAAGCGAACGCCGCGCTCGACCATTCGCCGGGCAAGCAGGCAGGCGCGTGCGAAGGACGGTTTATCCGGATCACAGCCGTACATCTCCAGCGTCTCCTTGCTCTCGCTCTTCAGATCCATCAACTCTGGAGCGCTGGTCTGCAACCGAAAGGCCATCTCGTAGGAGTTGATCCGGGTGGAAATCTCCGGATCACCGGCTTCGGCGAGCTGCTGTTGGTTAAGCTGACTGATCAGGTCCAGCGTGTCGCGCTGGAGCTTTTCATCGACACCTTTCGGGCTCGCCACATTCAGGATCGGATCACCCTGGTTGCGAAACCGGACACCCGTGTAGGTGGTCGGAAGAAATCCGCTCGACCAGTTTGCGCTGCCGCCACTGATCCCAGCGCCCGTGCTCATCACCACGAACGCGGGGAGATCCTTTGCCTCGGTTCCGAGACCATAGGTCACCCATGAGCCGATACAGGGGCGTCCGGGTTGCGAAAACCCTGTGTTGAAGAAAATCTGCGCCGGAGCGTGGTTGAACTGATCGGTCTTCACAGCCTTCAGCAGGCAGATGTCATCCACGATCGATCCAATATGCGGCAGCATGTCGCTGATCTCCGCGCCGGATTGCCCGTAGCGCTGAAACTTAAACCGTGGCGCCATCACGGCTGCGTCCGGACGAATGAACGCATACCGCTGTCCACCAATCACGGAAGGCGGGAGAGGCTTACCTTCGAGTTTCATCAGCTCCGGCTTGTAGTCGAACAGATCCAGCTGGCTCGGCGCACCGGCCATGAAGAGATGGATCACCGCCTTGGCTTTGCCGGGGAAGTGAGGAGCTTTCGCTGCGAGCGGATGCGCATCGGCGGCAGCCGCAGCGCGCGCGCGCCAGGAGAGGGCATCCGTGAGCAGGCTCGCGAGTCCGATCTTACCCAACCCGATCCCGCATTCCCGCAGAAACCAGCGACGGCTCAGCGGCACGCCTCTCTCGGTGAAATCATGCGATTGGCAGTTCATGGCGTGTCAGTTCTTGGTGATGGTTTCGTCGAGGTTCAGGATGGCTCTGGCGACAGTGGTCCAGACGGCACGCTCCGTTGCGTCTTCCGAGCTTTCACTCACCAGCTCGGATGCCTTGAGCTCTCCGCTTTCAAAACGCTCTCGCTGCGACTCTGCAAATGCCGTGATCTTCTCCAACTCCGCCGGTTTCGGCGGACGTGTAAGGCACCGGCGGAAGATGAAAGCTGCCTTCTCCCCTGCACTCCCCTGCTCCTTGGCAGCGAGATCTCCGAGAGCCTGCGCGCACTCGGTCATCATCGTGTCATTCAGCAGCGTCAATGACTGCAGCGGTGTGTTGGAGACATCACGGCGTGCCACACATACCTCACCGGTAGGTGCGTCGAAGGTATTGAACATCGCAAATGGCGCGGACCGTTTTGCGAAAGTGTACAGAGCACGGCGATAACGATCCTCCCCTTTGCTCGCCTCCCACTTGAATCCGCCATAGGCTGTCTCCGTGACGCCAGGCGGCTGCGGCGGGCGCACGGGTGGGCCGTACATCTTCTCCGAGAGAAGTCCGCTCGCTCGCAGGGCTACATCGCGGATCAGCTCGGCCTCGATCCTCACCCGAGGTCCGCGGGCCAGGAGTTTGTTCTGCGGATCGCTAGCCAAGAGTTCAGGCGTGACCCGGGACGACTGCCGGTAAGTGGCGCTGGTCACGATGAGGCGGTGCAATTTCTTGAGAGACCAACCCTGCTTCACAAACTCAATCGCCAGCCAGTCGAGCAGCTCCGGATGGCTCGGCAGTTCACCCTGCAGCCCAAAATCCCCCAACGTCCGCACCAGTCCTTCGCCAAAGAACGCCTGCCACTGACGATTCACCGTCACACGCGCGGTGAGCGGATGCTCCGGCGAAACGAGCCATTGAGCAAAAGTCAGCCGGTTCCGCGAGGCATCCGGCGGCATGGGCGGCAGGAATGCAGGCACACCCGGCTCGACCTGCTGCTTCGGCTGGAGGAATTCACCCCGGTTGTAGAGGAAGGTCGGGCGCGGGTTACTTGGAGGGCGCTCCCTCATCACGAGCGTCGTCTGCGCTCGCGGCGGTTTCCGCAGATCTAGGATACGCTTCGCTTCTGAAGCCAGCTCAGGGGCGCTGAGGAGGAAATGTTCGCGTAGCTCTTCTCTCTCCTTCTCCGATAACTGCTCCTCGGATCGCGTGAGGAGACGTTCGATACGATGAGGCAACGCGCGAGCTTCCACTTTACGAGGATCCGTCGTCACCGAAATGGCAAAGCGCCCCATCGGGCACGCGTAATGCCGGCTGAACTGCATCTTCACCGTCAGCTCCCCTGCTTGCGCCAACGGCTCCGCCAATACGAAGACTGCATGATGATCCTGACCAAGACGATCGGAACAGGACCATCCAGTCTGAGCGTCTCCGTCGAGCGCGAGTTTCGCAGACGTTTTTCCCTGCGCATAGCTTTGGGACGCATCGGCTATTTTTACGCGCCGATCACCCTCGGATACCTCAAGTTCACTGAGGAAGAAGTCCCCCTTTGGCCCCTCGTAATACGCCAATCCCGGTCCGCCTCCGGGCAAAGATTTCTCCGACAAAGCCTCAAGCCGCAATGCAGTAACTCCCTGTGGCAGATCACGGAATTTTACGATGTAGGTGTCATCCTTTGTGACGTCACCTGAGGCTATCACCGAGCCCTCTGGATAGATCTCAAGCAGCGGCATGTTCGACTTGGCTTCCACTGGTATAAGCCTTGTCCAATTTACCGTGCGCTCCCGCTCACGCTCGTGCCACGTGGAGAACGCCCGATC
This sequence comes from uncultured Verrucomicrobiales bacterium, assembly GCA_966251085.1. Lineage (GTDB taxonomy): Bacteria > Verrucomicrobiota > Verrucomicrobiia > Chthoniobacterales > Chthoniobacteraceae > CBINJX01. Next base: position 3,928 of record CBINJX010000264.1, on the reverse strand, counting down.
TACAGCTTCGCTAGTTTCACTTGCTGGCTCCTCATTCTCAGAGCCCACGGTTTCCACAGGCCATTTTTCCGGAAGTTTCGCGAGGAGTTCCCGAGCTTTCTCCAGGTTCTTCTCGTATGCCGCATCACGGTCCGGCGAGTGGAGCTCCAGCTCCGGTTCATCGGCGTTGTTCAGAAACGCCATGAGCTGGAAATACTCCGTGTGCAGAAGTGGGTCGTATTTGTGCGTGTGACATTGCGCACACCCGACCGTCAGCCCCATCCAAGCGGTACCCGTAGTGCTCACACGGTCCACCATCGCGTGATATCGGAACTCCAGAGGATCGATCCCGCCCTCCTCATTGAGCATCGTGTTCCGGTGAAAGCCGGTGGCGATCAGATCCTCCTCTGCCGCCTTTCCTGGAAGTACATTCCCGGGAACCTTCTCTTTTATCATGTCCCCGGCGAGCTGTTTGATCGTGAACTCGTTGAATGGCATGTCGGCATTCAGCGCCCGGATCACCCAATCCCGGTAGGGCCAGATATCCCGCTGACGATCCTTCTCGTAGCCATTCGTATCGGCATACCGGGCAAGATCGAGCCAGCGCCGCGCCCAGCGTTCGCCGTAGTGTGGTGACGCAAGCAGGCGGTCCACCAGCCGCTCCCAGGCATCCGGCGCGGTGTCATTTACAAAGGCATCCGCCTCTTCCGGCGTGGGAGGGATGCCGATCAGATCGAGATACACCCGCCGGCAGAGTGCGTAGCGGTCCGCCTCGGCGGATGGCGACAGCCCCTCTTTTTCGAGACGGGCGAGAATGAAAGAATCGATTGGGTTCCTCACCCATCCGTCGCGGTTCACTGTAGGGAGCTGCGGTTCCTTCGGCGCGATGAATGCCCAATGTGGAGTGTACTCCGCCCCCGCGGCCACCCAGCGTTTCAGCGTCTCCTTCTGAGCATCCGTCAGCTCATGCTTCGTTTTCGGCGGAGGCATGACGTCGTCGCGGTCGTCCGAGAGGACACGCAGGATCACCTCACTGGCATCCGGCTTTCCAGGGACGATCCCCGGCTCCCCGGACTCCCCCGGCTTCAGTGCCTCCTCGCGGATATCCAGCCGCAGCCCGCCCTTGCGTGTTTCCTCATCCGGTCCGTGGCATTTGAAGCAGTGCGTTGAAAGGATCGGCCGCACATCGCGCAGGAAATCGACATCGGCTCCGGAGGATGTCGCCTGTGCGACGAGGCCAAGGGCAACGATGAGGATGCTGAGGGGGAGACATCGCCGGGAAGCGGGGGAGTTCCTGGTCATCCCACCAAGAAGCCGCAAAATCGTGCCGGCGTAAATAGGCCTTTAGTGGGAGGTGTCGCCGGGTGGGGCTTTGGGTCGGGAGGTCTGATGCTCTATTTCGAGTACGAGCGTGAGGCAGGATATCTCATCGGAGCCCTGGCGAGCCCACAAATACCTTGGATGATCCTTTGCGCATCTCGCGTGATACGCTGGGTATCATGAGATGATCGCTGAGGCACCACGCATGATACGCCGGGGATCTCGCGTGATCTCTGGAGCATCATGAGATGATACGCAGGGTATCAAGAGATGATGTCCGGCGTATCACGCGTGATTGCCAGCGCATCATACGCTGATCCCTGCGGTATCACGCGAGACACCCGGGCCATCAGGTGATGATCTCCGGCGCATCTCGCGAGATGTGCCAGAGATCAGGCGTGATACCCAGCCGATCACGCGAGATAGCGTAGGGATCATCGCTCATGCGCCCGATATCATGCGAGATGCGCCTCCGATCTCGCCGGATGCGCGGACGATCACGCGAGATGCACCAGATATGTTGCGGGATGCGGTGGAGATCAGGTGAGATGCCCTGGGGATTTCGCGAGATCGCGCGTACATCACAGGTTATCGTTGATTGCATCGCTGCATTCCACTCGGCTCCACGGGGCGCATATGGAGTGCGGTGGCGAGTTCCGCGAGGCACCGCTTTGGAGGAATAGCGACTTCCCTGCGCAGAGACAACGTGCCCAGTTTCACTCATCATACTCGTACAAAAGCGGTGGGTACAGCAGCGAGCCATCACGGGCGACGCGCTCCAGAACCTGCCGCTCACAAACGAAGATCATTTTCGCTCAGTTCCGTACGTGCTCTGCGCAGGTACACAACTCAGCCTCCAAAGCGGTGCCTCGTAAAACTCGCCACCGCACTCCATATGCGCCTCGTTTGTCACACACCCTTGGCTGCGCCACGCGAAAGAACCGCCTCGAGCCGCTCTGTAGGGCTGACGGAAGATCTACATTCTGCACGTAACCGTTGGCAGTGAGGGTCTGCCAAGCCGTCCAATTCTGGAAATCGGTGGAATGCTGAAAGTGATACATCGCCCCGGAGGACCGGGACAGTGCAACTAACCCATTGCTGCTCTTTATCATTCACTGACTTTCAAGCAAAGCGTTATCATTCTCACAGCAATCCTGCAGGCATCGCCCTCCCACTGGCATTCATCGCCACCATGGGCGAAGGTGGACCGTCATGACGAGCAGACGAAAGATTCAGCCGGACGGCGATGAATTCGAGAAGCCCCGCCCCCAGCCCGACAGCTCCACCGCGTCCGACGCCTTTGCCGATCTTACCGGCCATGCGCCCGCACCCGCCACGGCAGAGCAGATCCGCACAGTGGTGCGACGCTTGCGGGTGATCCTTGGAGAGGCTCTCGAGCAAAGCCGTCGGGTCGGCGTGGAACTGACTCCCCTCAAGCTGGTCGCTCTTTGTGACGAGCTTCTCCGCGAGGCACGGGAGCCAGGTTATCGACCGGCTTTTGACGACAGCGTGGAAGGCTTCTTTCTGAGTGGCCTTTTCGATGAGCTGGTTCTGGAACCAAGCAACATCTTCGACACGGTCACCAGCACTGATGGGCGAGAGTTCTACGTACCGCTGACCCCGGATCAATGGATCGCCTGTCTCGAGACACTCCGGCTCTCCCTGGCGCCACAGCAGTAGCTGGAAGTGCCAGGTGAAGAGTGAAAGTGCCAAGTGATTCTATCCCCCTCTCGCCTGCCCCGAGTGTCGAAAGAGAGTCGCTCGTGTCATCAATCGAGACACCATTCTCGTCATGAAACGAGCGTCCCCTTCTGAAGGCATGGATCGGTATCGGATATGCTGGTGCCGAGATCATGATTTTTGACCCGCTTGGGAGTGGTGCCAGAGGCAACTGCTACGGCAAGGGTGACGCTCAACCCTGCAAGGGCGCGCACCAGAGTAGGAGTTCGTCAAATGAGGTGCGCTCCCGTGCTTCCCATCAGAGTTCCTGTGCGATCACTGGCCCCGCACTGCTGCAGACCGAACAGGTCCTTCTCCGGCGCGCTCCGGAATTTGTCCCCATTATTCAGCAGATCCGAAGAGGCGGTGCCATCGCTGTGCAATCGGGCGATCCCGACCTGCAAGGCACCTTCAATCTCTACCGAGTCTCAACCTCGCAGGAAGGCTGTAAGCTGATCGCCGAGGCGCTCTCTCGGACTTTGGATGCACAGCGCGGACATCCGGCATCGCTTCGGGTCCTCGTGAATATCTGGCAGAAGCTCCAGCAGCAGATGTGCTGAGGAGTAATCACGCAGGCGAACGGCTCCCCCGTAGCGTCAGCCATCCAGGCTGCGGGTGCATCGACCATCCTGCCCGGAGGCTTATCAGGTCGGCAGCTGTAGAGTGCCTGGAAAGAGAAAGAGCACGGGTTGGAAGTCGCCCGTGAAGCACGCAGGACTCGGAGCAAGGACGCCCCGGTCACGCGCAGCCAGGATGGCTGTCGCTACGGCGTGCGCACTCTGTTGCACTCAGTCACACCTGCTCAGTCCGGTAGGCCCGATACATTCATGGGTGCGCAATCGCCTCACCCGCATTCACCATTGATGAGAGCTGCGTACAAAAATCTTCTTCGGTGCCTTTTATGCCTGAT
>CBINJX010000263.1:0-6850 GCA_966251085.1 uncultured Verrucomicrobiales bacterium | reverse complement strand
CGCAAACGGGGCGCGGCGAGGATCACGACGCAAGTGGACATCAGGAAGGTGGACATCAGAATGAAAATTCCGTCGAGATGAGTGATGCCAAGGTCGCCGCATCGGGAATCGAGATTCTGTCGGCACAACAAGCAACGTTGCACGATTCGATCATATTGAACGGCATTCTTCAGCCGAACCAGGAAACTCTGGTTCAGGTCACGCCGCGATTTTCAGGGGTCGTACGTGAGATCAAGAAGCGGATCGGCGACGTGGTTGAAAAGGGCGATCTTCTTGCGAAGATCGAGAGCAATCAGAGTCTGACGGTCTATGAATTGCGTGCGCCGATTTCAGGCACGGTGATCGATCGCCAGGTTGCGCTGACCCGCGATACTCTAGATTCCCGTACCGGGCATATCCACTGGAGCTTTAAAGCTCTTCGCCGAAACGTCCTCGGGGTAGCTGATCTTCTGCGGACAACCTCCTATCAGGACCGCGCATTGATTCCTGCATCGCCCTGGCTGGGGCAGGGGAGTCCGGAAACCCCGCGTGTGAGTGCCGAAGGCAACAGCTTCTCATGGAAGGGAGGCAGTGAGGTTCAGTGGTGGGCAGTCCAGACGAAATCTCAGGGACAATGGAAACTCCAGGTTCTTCCGGCGTCACAGACAAGTTTGCCGAAGGGAGAAGGCATTCAGGCTTTCGCAGTTCGTGCCGTGAACCGAGCGGGCGCAACCAGCGCTCCCGCCGTGTGGTCGGGGAGTTGATAGTGCCAATTGGATTCCCAAAAACGAACACTCCTGATTCTTGGGTGCTCCGCTCGTGTTCGGGTGGCGCTGCCTGAGAGCTCCACCCGTCATTTCCTGTCACTCAACTCTCAATTCTGAACCACCTCTACTCCACACGCTCCAAACAGCTCAGCAGATACGGCAGTAGTTGCTTTTTGCGCGAGACCACGCCAGCCATCTCCCAGATGAATGGGCCGCGTGCAGGATAGTCGATCTTCGCAAGAAATTCTGCCGCACCGCGAATGAGGAGCAGGGAGGTTTGCGTGTTGATATCAGTGACGAGCAGCGCAGAGAAAAAGAGGCCTTCGTTCCGACGCTGGTCTTCCAAAGCGGTAAGCAGGGCTTCCCGTTTCTCGTCAAAGTGGGTGAACGTGAGTTCCTCGATCTGTGCAACGCTGAATCTACGGCCTCCTTGCTCGTAGATCTTCGAATCAGCCGCAATTGCCTGCTGGGGTGTCATGGTCAGCAGTGGGGAGCCGACGGAGAAGATCTGCTCGGCCAGCTTCGCGGAATCTACCTGGGCAATCTTGGAAAGATGTTCCAGGACCAGGCGGTCCGTGCCGGTTGCTGTCGGGGAAGTCAAAAGTAACGTATCGGAGATCAATCCTGCCATCAGGAGCCCAGCAATCTTTGGTGGGATCGGTACGTTTGCCTGCTGATAGCACAAAGCGACAATCGTGCTCGTGGAGCCGACGGGGTTATTCCAGAAGAGGATTGGAGTGTTGCTGGAGAAACCGCCGAGCTTGTGATGATCGAGGATCTCGATGATCGGCACTTTCTCCGCGCCCCGGACTGCTTGAGTCAGTTCGTTGTGATCGACGAGGATCAGCTGGCGGGGGATCGGTTTGAGGAAGTCCGACTTGGAAAGTATGCCGACGAGAACACCGTTGTCATCCAGCACCGGAAAAACAAAGCCTGCGCTTTCCGCGGCGACACGGCGGGCTTCATCCAAGGGGGTCTCACTGTGAAATGTGGTGTACTCATCGAGGAGGACTCGCTCTACACGGACGGCTCCTCGAGCCATGAGTACAGTGGTAGCAGTGTCGTACGGGGCGGAAATCAGTGTGACGCCCGCTGCCCGTGCAGTCTTCTGGAGGTCCTCAGGGATCAGGAAACCACCGGTGACCACGCATGCCTGAATCTTGGCCTTGATTGCCAGCTCCAGAATGTGAGGCCGGTCCGCCACAAAGAGGATCACGCCCTGGCCTGCATACCGCTGAAGACGCGGTGCAAACGAATCCTGCGCCATGGCGGCAACCATTAGCAACTGCTGCTGGGGTTGATCACTGGCCTGTCCGACCACGACGTGCCCGGCGATGGTAGAGACGATGTCCTTGAGCGAGGCAGTTACCAGCCGGGCTGTTCCGGCCTCTTCTCGTGGCGGGAAAAGGTGGTGACTCAGCTTGAACGCGGATAGCAATCCGAGGCAGCGGTTGTTTTCATCCACCACCGGGAGCCCGCGCAGGCGTTTATTTTCGATGAGTTGGAGCGCCTCGTACACTGTCGTGTGGCTGCCCACCGAGATGACGCGCGGCTCCATCACGTCGCATACCTGCGGACAAAGATCCGTGATCAGCTGTGGCGGCTCGAATCCGAACTTATCGAGCACGAAGTCGATGCGCTCGTTAGTCGCTCCCGCCCGGGCGGCGAGCACATCGGTCATCCCAGTCAGTCGCTTGAGTTCCGCATAGCCGATCGCCGAACAGATGGAATCCATGTCCGGATTGCGATGGCCGATCACGATGGTCTGCATGTGCAAAGTTATTTAAGCGGAGCAAAGCGCCACGGGAATTCGAAAGCGAGCGAACACAATGGCGTAGTGAAGAAACCTGATTCAGCGTAAATAAAAAAAAGAACGGGCGCTCCGGAGAGCGCCCGCTTGGGGTGAGTCTTGTTTTAGAAACTGGTGTTACGAGATGGCGGGAACAGTCGCCCTCGTGTTTTCTTCCTCCATCAAGGCCGGGTCTGGCTGGCTGGAGTGTGGAGGAAGAACGATCTTTTGTGTGCTGGCCTTTTCGTCTTCCTGCACGGAGCGCGATTGCTGATTTTTCTCAGCGTGAAGAGACTCGAGCTGCTGGCGAGCAGAATCCCGTTCCCTTTGGGCCGAGACAAGTTCCTCACGGACCTTTTCTAGCTCGAGCTTCACACCACTCATTTGGAAGCGAAGTTCGTCACGTTCCGCGGTGAGCCTCTTCACGTGGTCCGGCGTTCCGATCTGGGTAGTGTCGGACTTGCCGGTCACGAGACGGGCGCTGGAGAGGATGTCGATCCGGCGCTGAAGCGCATCGATCTTGTTGATCAGTTCCTGATTTTCCGCACGAAGAAAGGCGATGTCTTTCTCCATCTGGGCCGCTGTGAGTTTTGGTTCGGCATCTTCCGCTTCGCTGACGGACGAGTCGAACTCACATTCGATGTTGCCAAACCCGATCTTGCACGAGTTGCGGAGGTTAAAATCGGATACCTGCTGGCCTTCGACGAAGGAAAAGTTTGTCGAACCAAGGTCATGCAGCCGGTAATGGTCACCTTCCCAGATCAGCTCCGCGTGATATCCGGAGACCGAACGGTCCAGAATTTGCACGATGTTGTCCGGTCGGCGCCCGACGGTAATGCGGTCACCTCTGAGCACATGGGTTATTTCACCGGCGTCGGGCAGTTTGATGCGGAGAGTCGGCATGGATAGGGAATGGGTGGTACAGATGGGGGGAATTCGCAAGTGAGATTAGCAGTCGTAGTGCCTCCTGTCAGCACCTCCTTGCGCTCTTTGTTGAATTGCTGGAAAGTCTCCAACTTTTCGCATGTTAGAGGAAATCCAGCGCCGGCGCACATTCGCCATCATCTCCCATCCAGACGCGGGTAAAACCACGCTTACTGAGAAACTGCTCCTGTACGGTGGTGCGGTACAGCTGGCGGGCTCGGTTACCGCCCGCAAAAACGCACGCGCTGCTACGTCCGACTGGATGGAGCTGGAGCGGAAGCGCGGCATTTCTGTCTCGTCCACGGTTCTTCAATTCGACTATAATGGTTACCGCGTCAATCTTCTCGATACGCCGGGCCACAAGGACTTCTCTGAGGACACCTATCGCGTTCTAACCGCAGTTGATGCGGTGGTCATGGTGATCGATGCCGGTAAGGGTATTGAGGCCCAGACGCGCAAGCTCTTCGAAGTGTGCCGCAGGCGGGGGGTGCCGATTTTTACTTTCATGAACAAGTGTGATCGTCCGACGCGGGAGCCGCTCTCCCTGCTGGACGAACTTGAGAGTGTTCTGGGGATTGGAGCTTTCCCGGTGAATTGGCCACTCGGGACCGGCTTTACCTTTCGAGGGGTGTATGACCGGCAGGCGAAAACCGTGCATCTTTTCGAGAAAACGCCACAGGGCGCTTATCGGGCTCCCGTGCAGGTGGGCTCGATTGAGGAGCCGTTCGTGCGTGAAAAGCTCGATCCGGATGATTTTACCCGGGCAGCGGAAGAGCTGGAGATGCTCGATATGGCCGGCGTGGAATACGACGAACAAAAGGTCCTTCGGGGAGAGCAGACACCTGTCTTCTTTGGCTCGGCCATGAACAATTTCGGCGTTCAGCTCCTGCTCGACGCCTTTCTTCAGCGCTCGACGCCACCCCAGCCGCGCCGTTCCGAAGATGGGCATGTGGTCGATACCGCCGCGCCTGTGTTCTCGGGTTTCATTTTCAAGATCCAGGCGAACATGGACCCGCGGCATCGGGACCGTATCGCCTTCATGCGGATCTGCTCGGGCAAGTTCACCCGTGATATGACCGTCATTCACCAGCGCACTGGGAAAAAGGTGCGGCTTTCATCGGCTCACAAGCTCTTCGCCCAGGAGCGCGAAACCGTGGACGAGGCGTACGCCGGCGACGTGATCGGTCTGGTCGGGCATTCGGAGTTCGGTATTGGAGATACCCTCACGGAAGACTCCGGCATTGCGTATCACGAGATTCCGCGTTTTCCGCCCGAGTGCTTCGCTTTTCTGCACAACCCGAACTCCGCGAAGTTCAAGCAATTCCGGCAGGGGCTTGAACAACTTCTCCAGGAGGGGGTGATGCAAGTTTTCGAACTGCGGGATTCGGTTCAGAAGCTTCCTTTGCTTGCCGCAGTCGGGCCGCTGCAGTTCGAGGTGGTGCAGTATCGCCTCGAGAGTGAATACGGCGCGCCATCACAGCTCGAGACCGCCACATGGGAAGCGTTCCGCTGGTTGCCATCCGGAGTTGACCCAAAGGGGTTAAAGCTGCCGACGGGCTGTCGCGTGGCATGGGATTCCTCAGGTCAGCCGGGGATTCTCTTCCCGAGCGCCTGGACGCAGCGGTACTTCGGCGAGCAAAACCCGAATGTGCAGCTACTGGAGCTTCCAGAGAGCGTGTAAGCGCGTTCGCTTAGACGCCTGAGCGGGTAAAAAGAATTGGCCGGAGCAATTGTTTGCTCCGGCCATCGTGAGGGGCGGTTCCGGAAAGGAAAACACTCTCCGGCGTGGTAACCCAGCGGTATTCGCCGCCGGGGGATGAGCTATTACAAGGATCGGCCGACGGCTTCTGCCACCTTCTGGACGCGGTTGACGAGGTCGCTGAACTCATCGGGGAGAAGCGCTTGCTCACCGTCGCTCTTGGCGAGTTCCGGAGAATTGTGGACCTCCACCATGAGTGCATCGGCGCCTGCGGCGACAGCTGCAAGAGCCATGGAAGTCACGTGATCGCGAAGACCGACGCCATGCGTCGGATCGACGACTACCGGAAGATGTGTCTCGGCTTTGAGGACAGGGACGGCATTCAAGTCGAGCGTGTTCCGCGTGTAGCTTTCAAACGTGCGGATGCCGCGTTCGCATAGAAGGACATTGAAGTTTCCTTCCGAGAGAATGTATTCGGCCGACATCAGGAGATCCTTGATGGTGGCGCTCATGCCGCGCTTGAGCATGACTGGGAGACGGGAGCGACCTACTTCCTTGAGCAGGGAGAAATTCTGCATGTTGCGCGCCCCGATCTGGAGGCAGTCAGCATACTCCTCCATGACGTCGAGGTGCTTGGTATCCATGATCTCGGTGATCACAGGAAGACCAGTCTCTTTTCGCGCTTCGGCGAGCAGGCGAAGTCCTTCCACTCCGAGTCCTTGAAAGGCGTACGGTGAGGTGCGGGGCTTGAAGGCTCCGCCACGAAGAATCTTTGCGCCGGCTTTCTGGATATCCTTGGCGATCGACGTGATCTGGTCCCGGTTCTCGACAGAGCATGGGCCGGACATGATGACAACTTCGCCGTTGCCCACAGTCACGTTACCGATCTTCACCTTGGAGCCGTTGCCGCCACGAAATTCACGGGAGACTAACTTGTAAGGCTTGAGGACGGGAGTAACGCTTTCGACGCCGGGAATTGCCGCGATCGGCTTTTCACGGATTGCGTCCTCCTGGCCGATGACCCCAATAACTGTACGAATGGCACCGTGGGAGACCTCCGTCTTCAAACCCCACTCGCCAATGCGGTCCACAATGTGTTGAATCTGATCCTCCGTGGCGCCGGGTTTGGTAACAATGATCATAAGAGGGTGGCGAAAAGAAAAGGCGAAGAAAGTAGCGGCCTCATTGCAAGTGTCTAGTGCCGAAAGTGGGGTGTCCTCGGCGTGCCGCTACCAAGCTGCCCTCCGTTCAACAAAGAGCAAACTAGACACCTGTCACGCGTTTTGCTCCCATCCGGCACGTGAAACTTTCCCTCTCCCTCCTAACTCTTGCGGTAGTTGCTTCGTCTTTTTCCGCCTGTACCACGCTCGCCAATCGGCGTGATATGTATAGGCCGGCGGAGGCAAGCGGTCCTTATACGAAACAGTATGCGGCGGCACGCCAAAACGAGGGACTCTATGGGATCAGCCAAGATATCCATGATCCCGCAGGAGCGGATGAAGGAATCTTTGGCATCAGCCACTCCCAGGGACGCTACATTCCCGGACCGGGACCTGAAGAAGGGCTTTTCGGCGTAAGCCGCAACACGCGCTAAACCGAGTCTGCTAGTTTCCTGAAGGGTGGCGTTCTGCCACCCTTCTTTTTTTTGCCCGTTGAGAAGGCCTGTCGCTTGAGAGCGACCAACGAAGCGGG
>CBINJX010000262.1:0-6853 GCA_966251085.1 uncultured Verrucomicrobiales bacterium | reverse complement strand
TGTGGCGGCGGTTTCGTCAGGTGGTGAGATGCTGACTCCTTACGGCATCAGTCCCGACGGCCTCTCGTGGATCGATCCGCGCGGTGTGAACGTTACGGTGAGCGGCTTGCCTCAAAAGACCATCTCGGTCGCTGGAGACCGTGTGACCACGGAGAGTGGTTCTACTGTGGAGATCAGTGGTGGGGGCGATCTGTATGCATTCCGCTGGGTGCCGGGTATTGGTGGCAGTGCGGATATTCTAGGTACGGCATCCGCCGCTTGGGGAGGTGGTACGGAATATCAGCCCGGCGATCTGGTGAGCTTTGGTGGCAGGACATGGTCCGCCCGTGTGCGCCATGCCGGACAAGAGCCAACCGCCAGCCTGTACTGGACACTGGTGCCCGAGTCGTACGCCGTTCTTCCCGGCTACGCCTCCAATATCGCGCCGTATGCTCCTTTTAACACGGGAGCAAACTCCGCTGCACTCGGTGGCGATCCTGGCTACGTGAGCAATACGCTCCGTGTGGGTGACTCGGTGTATCTGGACGGAAGCCAGGGATTGGCGGCGGGCACCTATACACTTCTCCCTAGCCGCTATGCGCTCCTGCCGGGCGCGTTCCTCGTCACGCCGACGAGCAGCGCCCCGACCGGTATGGTTGCGCTGCCGGATGGCACCACGCTCACTTCAGGTTATCGAGCCAATGGGTTCAACCAGCCTCAGGAGCTGGCCAATCTCCGGAGCAGCTTCGAGGTTGCATCCTCCGAGGTGTTACGGGGTCGTGCGCAGTATGACGACATCCTCGCCAACAGCTTCATGCAGGAAGCGGCTGAGCGATTCGATATCCGGAATCCGCAACGTCTCCCGATGGATGCCGGATATGTTGGATTCCACGGCAACACTGCCCTGCGCACGGAGGGTAGCGTGCTCACGAACCGCCCGTCTGGAGGACGCGGTGCGGCTATCGACCTGAGCAGCTTTGGTGATATCTACGTGGTCGGTGGTCGCGGTTCGGCACCTGCTGGGGCAGCCACCGTGCTGAATGCAAACATCCTCAACTCATGGGGAGCCGAGAGTCTGTTGATCGGCGGACTCCGGCGCGAAGGAGCGAATGGCACACAGGTCGATATCCGCACGAGCAAGCTCGTTCTCGACAATCCCGGTAGCGTACTTTCCGGGCCTGAAATCACCCTTGGCTCCAAGGCCGAGTTGACCGTCAAGGCGGGCTCGTCGGTTGTCTCGACCGGCACTCTCTCCGGCCCAGCCAGCACCTTCCTGATCTCTGGTGATGGCACGATGCTGCGCGTCAGCGGTGATGCGAATGCCAACATCGTGCGCACCGGCGTTACAACCTCTACTGCGCCGGTGATGAACATTGGCGCGGGTGTGTCGCTCGCCGGTAGCAGCATCATTCTTGATTCCACCTACGGGACTCTCCTCGACCCGACGCTGAATCTGCAGGCAAAGGCACTGACGCTCGGCAGCGGTCAGGTCAGCATTGTATTCGACGATTCAGCCGGGCCGCTTGCGGGTGCAGAGGTGAACCCACAGCTCACCATCTCCGGCCAGTTCCTACGTGACGTGCAGCAGGTGGCAAATCTCAAGCTCAGCAGCTACAGGACCATCGACTTCTATGGTTCCGGTACTTTTGGCTCAGGGCTGAATGGCAAGCTGACGCTCTCCGCCGCAGGCCTGCGCGGGTTTGATCAGGATGGCAGCACTGTGAGCCTCAATGCAGGAGAGGTCCTGTTCACCAATCCGTCGAAGGTCACGGCGCTTACCGCCCCGGACATTGCGTCGGGTACCTTCCAGGTGAATGCCAGGCGCGTGTTCTTCGGAGATAACACGTTCTCCGTAACGGGATTCGATAACGTCGTTCTCAATGCGGCGGGTGGTGCAGTCGGAAGAGGTTCCGGTACATTCACGACGCCGGGAAATCTCACCATTAACACTCCGGTTATTACGGGATCACGGGGTTCCACCCATTCCATTACCGCAGGCGGGACCCTGGCGTTGGAGCGGAGCGGCGGCACTGCAGGTATGTCCGGAGGGCTCGGCTCCAGCTTTACGTTCACAGGTGCGGAGGTGCTCGCCAATACGACGATCCTGCTCCCAAGCGGTCAGATCACGCTGCGCGCGACGAGTGGGGATGTGACGGTGGGCGGCAATCTGGACGTTGCCGGTACGGCACAAAACTTCTACGACCTGATCCGTTTCTCCAACGGCGGAAACATCACGCTCGTCTCTGATACTGGCGACGTGCAGTTGCTCGCCGATAGCCGCGTATCTGTCGCGGCTCCGACCGAGGGCGGAAATGCCGGCACCGTTACCGTGAAGGCGGCCCAGGGTTCGTTTACCACGAATGGCGCAACGCTGCTCGGCACGGCGAAGAGCGGAAACACGACCGGCAGCTTCGCGCTCGATGTCGGAACGCTCTCCTCGCTGGCTGACGTGAGCACGGCGCTGAACGAGGGCGGATTCTTCGAACAGCGAAGCTTCCGCGTGCGGACGGGCGATGTCGTGATCGCAAACGTCGATGGTCAGGCTCACGTCGCGCGCAAGTTCTCGGTCGCTGCAGACCAGGGAGATATTCGCGTGACAGGAACGATCGATGCCTCGGGGCAGACCGGCGGCAGCATCTCGCTCATCGCAGGCGGTGATCTCATCCTGGAAGCCGGCTCTGAGCTGACAGCTCGCGGAAAGGTATTCAGCAGTGCGGGCAAGGGAGGTGATATTCGTCTGGAGGCCGGAGCCGCTTTCAATGGTGTGGCAAATCTCGATGCAGTGCTCGATATCCAGACCGGCTCCACGATCGATCTGGGAGTGGATTCATTCGTCGCGGGTGACTATACGACGCCGGGCTCCAGCGCGTTTTATGGACAGTTCACCGGCAAGCTCCACATGCGCGCTCCTCGGAGCGGTAACGACGTCAACATCAACGCCATTCAGGGGAATATCATTGGCGCCTCATCCGTGCTCGCCGAGGCTTTCCAGATCTACGACCTGACAGGCTCCGGGTTGCTGAACAACACGCTGAAGTCGCAGATCCACAATGACTCCACCGCGTTCATGAACGCTGGTTATGATGCGATGCGGGCCAAGCTGCTCTCGGGAAATCCGGATGCCGCGGGGCTCGCCTCCTCGCTGGTGATCGCTCCCGGCGTGGAGATCATCAACATGACCGGTGATCTCACCCTCGGATCGGCAGCGAACAATGCGGCGAATGACTGGAACCTGGCGACGTTCCGCTACGGCCCGCAATCCGCCCCCGGTGTCCTGACGCTCCGTGCGGCCGGTAATCTCGTATTCCTCAATGCCCTGAGCGACGGCTTCAATGGTGGCACGCCATTCGGAACACCGGTCGGGCAGCAGCTCTGGTTGAGCCACCTGATGGAGGTCAACAACAACCTCCCGGTGAATACGCAGTCCTGGTCGTACAGGCTCACCGCGGGAGCAGACTTCTCCTCCGCTGATTTCCGTGGGGTGACTCCGATCGGTGTACTGCCAGCCGACAGCGGCTCGCTCTTCCTCGGCAAGTTCTACGATGCGGCACTCACCTCGGGATCGAATGCGACGACAGCGAGCGCGCTCAATAACCGCTATCAGGTCATTCGCACGGGAACGGGTGACATCCAGATCTCCGCTGCTCGCGACGTGCAGATTAGAAACCAGTTTGCGAGTATCTACACGGCTGGTGTCCGCCTTCCGGATCCGACGACCATCTTCGAACCGGGCGACTTCTCGGTGCCGGTTGTCGAACGTTCAGGCAGTCAGCATCCCAACCAGGGAAATCTCGGCGGAGTCCAGCAGGTCTATCCGGCCCAGTGGTCGATGGCCGGTGGACAGGTCACCGTCTCCGCCCAGGCGAATATCGGACGCTACACGATGTTCGGCGGAGAGATCATTCCGGACTCTACACGTCAGCTGCCGAACAACTGGCTCTATCGCCGGGGCTACGTCGATCCGGGTACTGGACTCTTTGGCGTAGGTGGCGTCGATGCACCTCCGTTTGCTTCGGTCAACGATCCCGCGGCATCGACGACTTGGTGGATCGATTTCAGCAACTTCTTCCAAGGCTTCGGCGCGCTCGGCGGCGGCGACATCACACTCACGGCCGGTCGAGACCTCGTGAATGCGGATGCCGTCATCCCGACTAACGCCCGCATGCCCGGGCGCGACTCGACGCTCAACGTCAACCTGGCTCCTGACCCGAGTAAGCTCGTGGAGCTCGGCGGCGGTGATCTGTTCATCCGCGCCGGGAACAATATCGACGGAGGAATCTTCTACGTGGAGCGCGGTTCCGGAACGCTGTCGGCTGGAGGCAGCATTACCACCAACGCCTCCCGCTCGCCGTCGTTGGGGCTCCTCGGTTCCACCGAGCAGCCGCCATCTACGGTCGTGAGTGTCACGCCTGCGATCTACGATCCGCAGACCTGGCTCCCGACGACACTGTTTGTCGGCAAGTCGCAGTTCGACGTCAGCGCCCGTGGCGACGTCCTGCTCGGGCCGGTGGCCAATACGTTCCTCCTGCCGCAGGGGCTGAACAACAAGTTCTGGTACAAGACCTACTTCAACACGTTCTCGCCTGACGCTGGAGTAACAGTCGCTTCCTTCGGCGGCGACGTGACCCATCGTCTCGCCGTCACGCTGCCTGGCAGCGCCTCGGCGCAACCGATCCTCGACGCGTGGCTCAGCCGGCAGAATCTCTTCACCGGCGCTGCTTCCGCCGGTAATGCCTCGCATTACCAGCCGTGGATCCGCCTGTCGGAGCTGGATCTCTCGTCCTATAGCACCGTCTTCACGCTGGCTGCACCGAACCTGCGCAGCACCGCGTTTGCGGGCGATGTAAATATCGTCGGACCTCTGACCCTCTTCCCGTCGGCCACCGGCACGCTCGAGCTTGCTGCCTCGGGTGGGATCGTCGGTCTCCAGCCCTCGGGCAGAACCCGTGTGCTCAACCGCGACGTCACTGTCTGGACGGCGGCATCGATCAATGTCTCGGATGCGAATCCGGCGCTCATCCCGGGGAGCGGCTCTCCATTGGCTTACACCTCCTTCGTCGGACGCGATCTCATCGCTTCCCGCTCGAGCACGCAGGACTTCTACGCAGCGGTCAGCCAGCTCTTCCAGGAGACTGGCTCCTACACGGGTAGGGCAGGGACGATCGAAGTGCAGCAGGCACTTCATTCGCCTGGATTGCTCCATGCCGAGGATCGCGATCCGGTACGGCTCTACGCCTCCGGTGGCGACATCACAGGTCTGACACTCTTCTCGCCAAAGGCCACACGGGTTGTCGCCGGGAACGACATTACGGATATCTCTCTCTATATCCAGAACGTCGGCTCGGGAGATATCTCGCTGGTCTCCGCAGGCCGCGACATCGTGCCGTACAACGAGAACGCGCTCGTCCGCTCGATCGCGGCAGACATCACGCGGGGCAACCTCGTCGGCGATGCAAGCCGCGCCACGGTCACGGGCCTCCAGACCAACGTACTTCAGGGCGATATCCAGATCAGCGGACCGGGAGTTCTCGAAGTGCTCGCAGGACGCAATTTGGACCTGGGTACGGGACCAAACTTCACTGACGGCACAGGTGTTGGCATCACGAGCATCGGCAATGCTCGCAACCCGTTCCTGCCTCTCGACGGCGCCGACATCATCGCATTCGCTGGTGTATCGGGTGCGCATGGCAACGGGCCTGCCTTGGGGCTCAGCCAGAGCGCTCTCGACTTTGCGGGCTTCATCGAAAACTACCTGCCAGAAGGCGCTGCTATTCAGTCGGCCTATCTGGATAAACAGACGCCGTCCGTTAACTTCGAAGATCTTGATGAAGAGCAGCAGGCGATTGTCGCACTTGAAACATTCTACAACTCCCTGCGTGAGTCGGGCCGGAGTGGCGACTACAGCACGGGGCTTGCGGCGATCACTGCCTTGTTTGGAAGCGAGAAGCCGGAAGGCGAAATCTTCACCCGTGCACGTGATATCCGCACCACCTCCGGTGGCGCCATCTCACTGGCCGCACCTGGTGGGGGTCTGACTCTGGCATCCGACGTCTTTGGCAACCCGCTGACGCCTCCCGGTATTGTTACCGAGTACGGTGGAGCCGTCTCCGTATTCACCGATGGCAGTGTCGATATCGGCCAGGCCCGTATCTTCACCCTGCGTGGTGGCAACATCATGATGTGGTCTTCCACCGGAGACATCGCGGCGGGAACCGCTGCGAAGACGGTAGTCACAGCCCCGCCAACCCGTGTGCTCATCGACGCCACCAGTGCCGCGGTTCAGACTGATCTCGGAGGCTTGGCGACCGGCGGTGGTATTGGCGTTCTCGCTTCGGTCGAGGGAGTGCAGGCAGGGGACGTGGATCTCATTGCGCCGAGCGGCGTCATTGATGCGGGCGATGCGGGCATCCGTGTAACCGGCAACCTGAACATCGCCGCAGTCTCGGTGTTGAATGCGGGCAACATTCAGGTCGGTGGGGCGGCTTCGGGAGTTGCAGCTCCTGCACCCGCAGCCGCACCAAATGTCGGCGGTGTTTCCGCTGCTTCCAACGCCGCTGCAGCAAGCACCACAGCGGCAACGCAAGTTGCCCAGACAAAGAAAGACGACGAGGACGAAGACGAGGAACCTTCCATCATCATGGTCGAGGTGGTGGGCTATGGCGGTAGCGAGGAGTAGGCGGTGTACCAAAGGTTCTCAGCCGTCGAGAAACGGGGCGCATATGGAGTGCGGCGGGACCGCAGGCGCGGGGCGGGCGAAGGCGGGGGCGCGACACCGCCTTGAAGGTAGAGCGGTGTGCCTGCGTAGAGGACCTGTGGAGCTGAGAGCAACGAACGAACGAGGGCGTGCGTGAAGGCGGTGAAGAAAGTAATCAGT
>CBINJX010000261.1:0-6878 GCA_966251085.1 uncultured Verrucomicrobiales bacterium | reverse complement strand
GAGTCCTCGAGCTCGCACCGGGGAACGTGCCGACGATGATCAATCTCGGGCTGATCGCTTACCGCCAGAAGACTTACGCGGAAGCTGAACGGCTCCTCCGGGAAGTCGTTCGTGTACAGCCCGAGGCTGGGGTGGCATGGCTGATCCTGGGAGTTGTCGCTTACGATCAGGATAAGCTGGACGTTGCCCTTGCGGCGCTTTCACAGGCCGTCCTGATCGAGCCGAAGAATGCGCGGGCACATCATTATCTGGGCGTCACGGTCGGGAAAAAGGGGTGGTATCTCGGCGCAGAGGACGAAATGCGGAAAGCGCTGGAGATCGATCCGGACTACACGGAGGCGCATTTCAACCTCGCGGTCTTCTACCTGCAGCGGAATCCGCCTGCGGTGGAACTTGCTCGGCGTCACTACCAGAAATCGCTGGATCTCGGCGGACAGCCCGACTCCCAGGTCGCCAAGGCTCTCGAATAACCGGGGATAGGGCCCAGCTGCGCTGAACAGCGGGTATTGGCGGTTGAAAAAGTTTCGGGGGTTACATGTTCGCAAGATCTTCGCTCAAATTCCCGGCGGGTTACTGTAGCGAACACGCGGTAAACCCTGCGGGAATCAGGGTTTACCGCTCTGCTCCCTGCGCATATTTACATCCATGGACAATATCAGGTTCTTGTAATGTCCATGCGGCCGGACTTGCACGAATGGAAAGCCGGCCTTTACTAAGCGGCCTTTGCTCATGATCCGCAGCTTCCTTTCGCTGAGTCTCGCATTCCTCGTTGCGCTCGCGCCTACTGCGCCGGCTGC
Source organism: uncultured Verrucomicrobiales bacterium (assembly GCA_966251085.1). Classification (GTDB taxonomy): domain Bacteria; phylum Verrucomicrobiota; class Verrucomicrobiia; order Chthoniobacterales; family Chthoniobacteraceae; genus CBINJX01. The sequence continues at coordinate 6,081 of CBINJX010000261.1, read as the reverse complement.
GACCAAGGAGTCGTCGAAGAAGAAAACCACCGCATCCAGCTCTTCCTCAAAGAAGAAGACGACCCCGTCTTCCAAAAAGAAGAGCTCCTCGTCCACTGCTAAGCGCTCCACGCCGGAGCCGTATGCGGTCGGGCCGGGGGGCGTCCCGAAGATCCGTGCCAAGTCGGCGATCGTGATCGATGCCCATACAGGGAAGGTGCTGCATGAGGTGAATGCAGACGATACCCGTCCGGTTGCCAGCACTCAGAAACTGCTCACCGCCTTGATCGTTGCCGAGGATGGAGGACTGGATACGCCTGTCCGCATCCAGCAGTCGGATACCTGGGCTGAGCCATCAAAGCTTTATATCAAGCAGGGCGATGTCTATCGCCGCGGTGACCTCCTTCGGATTCTCCTCGTAAAGAGCATGAACGACGTCGCTCGTGCCCTGGCGCGGGATAATGCCGGAAGTGTCGAGGCATTTGCTGACAAAATGAACGCAAAGGCCGCTTCTCTAGGGATGAGCAGCTCGAATTTCGTGAATCCAAACGGACTTCCTGCCCAAGGGCAGTATTCCACCGCCCGCGATATGGCGAAGGTCGCAATGGCTGCTTACCGCAACCGCACCATTCGTGAAATCGTGCGCCTGAAGGAGATTCAGTGGCGTTATCCCAGCGGCAAGATCACCACTTTCAAGAACACGAATCGTGTTCTCCGCAACTATGCCCTCTGCAACGGAATGAAGACCGGCTACACGAATGCCAGCGGCTTCTGCCTGATCTCCAGCGGGTCGAGTAACGGTCGAGATGTAATCACGGTGGTGCTCGGGGATACCCGGGATGCGATCTGGACCGATTCGTATCGACTGCTTGCTTGGGGCCTCTCCTCGTAGAAGCTGCTCGCCAGGTGGCCCTATATCCTGAAAATGGCAGAGAAGAGTTCGGGATGAGGTCTTCGCCTTTGTGAAGGCTGGCAAACGCCTCCCGATCCGCTATTTCGCGGCTCTCACCTCTCAACCCTCAACTCTCAACTGCCTTTCTCAGGCGTATGTCGTCCTTTGAAGCTGAACTCGGCGAACTGCGTGAACGTTCGCTGCTCCGGAAACTGCGTGAGTTCGATTCTCCCCAGCAGCCGGACCTCGAACTCGCCGGGAAAAAGCTGATTAACTTTTCCTCGAACGATTACCTCGGCCTCGCAACTGAGCCGGCGCTCCGTGATGCCGCAAAAGCTGCGATCGATGACTATGGTGTCGGGGCGGGGGCCTCGCGACTGATCTGCGGTACCCTTTCGCCACACCTGCGGTTGGAGGAAAAGCTTGCTGAATGGAAACACACGGAGTCAGCCCTGAGCTTCTCCTGCGGCTACGCGACGGCGGTCGGTACGCTGGGGGCTCTAGCCCGGAAGGATGACGTCATCATTCTCGACAAGCTCGCCCATGCCTCACTGATTGACGGGGCGAGACTCTCCGGGGCTTGTGTGCGTGTCTTTCCGCACAATCACCTCGGAAAGCTTGAAAGTCACCTGAAGTGGGCTCGGGAGAATTATCCCGACGCCCGCGTAATCATTGTCACAGAGTCTGTGTTCAGCATGGATGGTGACTGGGCTCCGCTGGTTGAAATGGTCGAGGTCAAGCAGCGTTACGATGCGTTGTTGTTTGTCGATGAGGCCCATGCGGTCGGCATCATCGGCGATCAGGGGCGCGGTTTGGCGGCGAAGCTCGGGATTTCGGCGGACGTGGATATCCAGATGGGCACTCTTTCGAAGGCTCTCGGGTGCAGTGGGGGATATATCTGCGGCAGCAGAGCCTTGATTGATCTCCTCATCAATCGCGCGCGATCGTTCATGTACTCGACAGCCCCCGCGCCGGCGAATGCCGCGGCTGCGATGGCGGCGGTCCAGTTCATGATGTCCCCGGCTGGCGATCGTCGCCGGCAGCAACTGCGGGCAAATCTATCGCTTTTCGCGGAGGAGATGCCAATGCTCTTCCCACCCGGGCGAAAAGTGCAGAGTGCAATTTTCCCGATCATTCTAGGCTCGGCACAGCGCGCCATTGCCGCCTCCAAGACGCTGGCGGAGAAAGGCTATTTCGTGCCGGCGATCCGCTTCCCTACAGTACCCAAGGAGAGTGCCCGCCTGAGGGTGACTCTGTCCGCCCGGCACACACGGGAGCAGATTGTGGGGCTTTGTGGTGAGTTGCGCCGGTTGTTGGAGGCTGTGAGCCCGCAGGAGCCTGTGGCTGCTGAAGGTTAGCGCAGGCCAAGTTCCTGCGCAGCATCCCGCGCAAAGGCGAATCCTGCGAGGGGGGGACGGTCATCGACTCCCTTGCTGAAGGCGATTGCCTTGAAGCTCATTCCCATGAGGCCGGGGTGCATGAGGGTTTTGAATCCGCGTAGATCGCGTTCATACTCGGGGCTCATCGGGCCGCTGATATCCGCAAAATGCAGTCGGCTGAGGCCCACCATGAGATGGTGCTGATCGGTAAAACCGGAGAGTTGCAGACCGCATGCCTGTGCATATTCGGCGACACTGGTGAACTCCACGTGAGCGGTCAGGTCCACTGTGCCGGGATGCAGAAGGGGATTTTCAACACGCTTGTGCTCACTGTAGGCAGCCAGAGTACCGCCCTTGCGGTCCGGACGGAAGAATTCAGCCCTGGGATGTCCGTAATCAATGGCGATTACCCAACCACGAAGAAGGCGGGTGCTCAGGTCCTTTAGCCACTCGCCAGCGGCGAGATTGATCTCGGTCTCGTAGCCGGGAGGCAGCGGTTGTGGGATTTGGGCGATCCTCGTGCGGAGGGCAGGAATGTCGGATAATGGTGCCTCTGCCCAGGTAAAAGCCTCTTCCTCCAATCCTACCAGCAGCTCTTTCCATTCATTCCCCGTCCACCGCACCCGATAAACGGGCAGGGCATCGATGAGTTCGTTGGAAAAGTGAACGCCTGTCCACTCCGGCACTTCCCGCAGATCAGCCGCCCATTGGATCTTGCCGCTGAATTTCTCCAGCGCCTCAGTCTGCCGTTGGCGCAGGGCAGGGCTAGGCTCCACGATCTGGTACGTCGCTGAAGCATAAAACTCCGGCGTTTGGGTTTGGAGCGCCTCCAGAATATCCCTTGCGAAATCGCCCCCGTGCGAGCCCTGCTCGACGATGGTGAAATCTTTCGGGCGGTGCAGTTTTTCCCACATTTCCGTGAACTGCCGCGCGAGAAGACGCCCGAAGATCGGGCCGACGCTGACACTGGTATAAAAGTCGCCGCCCCGTCCGATCACCGCCCGGCCGGAGGAATAATAACCGTGCTCCGGATGGTACAACGCCGTCGCCATGAACTCCGGGAAAGGGATGGGGCCAGCGGATTGGATCCGTTCGCGGATAAGGGATTCGAGGAGTTCAGGCATGGAAAAGGCGGCGTATCTCTCTGGCTGGTCGGCTCTTCCGGGTCAATGCCGGGAACTCCCACTATGCCGGTGCGGAATTCTCCTGCAGGCATTTCCTGTTGCGCCAACTGGGGATTCATGGGACGTAACCCCCCGCAACACTCATGTGGGACGCCTATTCGCTTCCTCCCAAACCTCCGATCTACCGTCGGGCGTGGTTCCTCGCGCTCGTGCTCTTCTGTGTGGCAATTGGTGCAGTGACCGCTTTTCTGGGCATTGCCGAGCTGAGCAGGTGGGAACGGCGGGCCAGGGAGATTAATTACGCCAAGCTCACCGACATGGAGTCGGCGAGCATCATTTACGACCGGAAGAACCAGATCATTGGTCGTATTTTTATCCAGAACCGCATCCAGGTTCCCCTGAGCGAGCTTTCACCTCACCTGCAGAAGGCGGTGGTCGGCGCCGAGGATGCCCGTTTTTATAAGCACAACGGGGTTGATTATTTCGGTATTGCGCGTGCCGCAGTCCGGAATTTCCAAGCCGGTAAGACACGTCAGGGTGCCAGCACGCTCACCCAGCAGCTCGCGCGAAATACCTTTCCCAAGGAGATGCCGAGCACGGATCGTTCATACGATCGCAAGATGCTCGAGATCGCGGTGGCGAAGGAGATCGAGCGGCGTGTCAACAAAGAGAAGATCCTGGAGCTGTACCTCAACCGTGTTTTCTTCGGCTCCGGCTTTTATGGTGCGGAGGCGGCTGCCCAGGGGTATTTCGGTAAACATGCCAAGGATCTGAGCCTGTCAGAGTCGGCGACACTGGCCGGCTTGTTGAGGAGTCCGAACAACCTGTCGCCTTGGCGGAATCGCCAGGCGTGTATCGAGCAGCGCAATCGTGTGCTGGAGCGGATGCTCGAGTTGAATCTCATCTCCCAGGAGGAGTACGACAAGACGCTCAACGAGAGCCTGATCGTGAAAAATCGGCGTCCGATCCATCAGGAGTCTTACGCTGCGGAGCTTGTTGCCCAACAGGTGGAAAAGCTGGTGGGGTACGACAGCGCCGTGAGTGAAGGTTACCAGATCTACACTACGATCGATGCCGAGGTTCAAAAGAGCGCTGAAACCGCTCTCCGGGAACAGCTGGCGGCTGCGGAACGCCACGAGGGGTTTGAGCATCAGAAGTACTCTCAGTATGATCAGATGTATCGGGGCTTCCGTCGTCGGCAGGCGAGCGGTGAGGAAGATCCGAATGCGACCCCTCCCGCACCGGAATACCTTCAGGGGGCGGCGGTGGTGCTCGAAAACTCCACCGGGGGAATCCTCGCCTTGGTCGGTGGTCGTGACATTAACCATAGCGAATACAACCGCGCCCTTTCGGCTCGGCGTCCTCCAGGCACCGCTTTCAAGCCGATTGTTTATGCAGCCGCTTTCGAGAAAGGGCTCTTCCCAGGGACGCTTGTGCAGGATTCGGTCATCGATAACCGGCAGGTGATGATCGGTGGCACGACCGGTATTCTCGGTGAATGGGGACCGGAGCGCGTGGACAACAAGTATGAGGGACCCATTTCGGCGCGTACCGCTCTCGTGAAGTCGAAGAACGCGGCGACGGTGCGCCTGGGTATGATGACGGGGGTCGATGCGGTAACGGCTCTGGCGAAGAGGGCGGGAATCGAAAGTTCGCTGCGTCCTTACCCTGCGACATATCTTGGAAGTAGCGAGGTAACCCTCATGGAGTTGACTCTCGCCAACACGATATTCCCGAATGGCGGTTCACGGCCCGCAACGCCCTTCATCATCGAGCGTGTCGAGGAAAAGAGCGGAAAGGTGATCTACGAGGCGAAGAGGGAAAAGAAGCAGGTGCTCCAGCCGACAACTGCTTATGAAGTGCATTCCTGCCTGGCAGATGTGCTGGAGAAAGGAACTGCGGAGCAGGCTTATCGCGAGCTGGGGCTGAAGCGGTATGCGTTGGGTGGTAAGACCGGCACGGCCTACAATTTCACGGACCTCTGGTTCGTGGGCTACTCCAGCGAGGTGACCTGCGGTGTGTGGGCAGGTTTCGACAAACCTCGAACCACAATCTACCGCGGGGCTTTTTCCAATAAGGTCGTGTTGCCCGTCTGGGCAAACGTGATGAAGACAACCTTCAAGAGCTACAAACCGCGTGAGATCTCCCAGCCAAAGGGAATGATCAAATGCGAGATCTGTAGCGCATCGGGTCTGCTCGCAACGAACAAGTGCTTCGAGATGGTGGACAATCCTGCGACTGGCGAAAAGGTTCAGCAGCGTACGACTTACTTCGAAATCGCGACTGACGCCCAGGCGCCGAAGGATGCCTGCGACGTGCATGGGGATGTCCCCAGGACGACTCTCCTGAAGACGGAGCCCGGCGCCGTAGGCGATGTTCCTCGCGCGGTGCCTGCCGCTGATCTCTCCGTTCATACACCGATTGCGCTGAAGGCACCTACGGTGGTGGGGAACGATCCTTTCAACTCCGTGCAATCCGTGGAAAGCGCGATGGCGATACAGGCCTTGAATAACACGGGGCAGATCACACCGATCGACAACACTGGTCAGGTGCCGGAGGCAAGTGAAGGGGATGCTGTCCCGGTGCGCCGTGCGGTTCAGGTCAAACCGGGGGAGCAATCGGCAGTCATCGACTCCGCAATCAAGCTGGAGCCGCCACCGCCACTGGAGTTTTAGAGCGCACGGCTCTTAAAGGTATTGTATAGAGG
>CBINJX010000260.1:0-6896 GCA_966251085.1 uncultured Verrucomicrobiales bacterium | reverse complement strand
TGAGGCTTCATGGGTGATCGATACAGGGCCCGACTTCCGGGCGCAGTGTCTCCGTCACGGAGTGCGGAGGCTCGATGCAGTAGTCTATACCCACGCCCACACGGACCACATCATGGGCTTTGATGATCTCCGTCCTTTCTGTCCACACGGATGTGCTCTGCCCATCTATGCCTCTCCGGACACGATGGCGCATCTCAAGCGGGTCTTTGAATTCGCCTTCAACGGCCAGAACCGTTTCCCGGGGTATATTCATCCCGAGCCACACGAGGTGGAGGGAACGTTTCAGCTGGGGGAGACTGAATTGACCCCGCTGCCGGTGCCGCATGGGCGGACGACTGTTTTCGGATATCTGCTGAGTCGTGGCGGGCGGCGACTCGCGGCTTATCTGAGTGATTGCAACGCAGTACCCCCCGCCGTGGTTGAACAGATTCGGGGTGTCCGGCATCTGATCGTCGATGCCCTCCGACACAAACCTCACCCTACTCACATGAGCGTCGATGAAGCCCTCTCAGTCGCCGAACAGGTGGAGCCCGGGCAGACCTGGTTCACGCACCTGTGTCATGATCTCATGCATGCGGAACTGGAGCCTGCGCTGCCCACAAATGTGCGGATCGCGTATGACGGTCTGACAATCGAGGCATGAGTCGTATGACGTCTCAACTTCCCGGTAAGGAATACGGGAAAGCAGCCTGGCTGGGCGTCCTGATATCCCTCATCTCGATTGCACTCGCGTCCTTTGAGGCGTCTGCCCAGAGTCTCACTCTGCCGGAGCCGACTCTGGAGCAGAGGAGTGACGCGGCGGCGACTCTGGTCGTCTTCAACGAGAACGATCCGGACTCCGCCGAACTGGCGAAATTCTATGCAGAGAAGCGCGGAATCCCGAAGGATCAGGTGCTTGGGCTTCGCTGCTCGAAGACGGAGGAGATCACGCGCGCGGAGTTTGACGTCACCCTCGCCGAGCCGCTTCGGCGCGCCTTCACCTCAAATTTCTGGTGGAAACTTCGTGAGCCGGAAAGTCCGCTCGGGCCGGTGGAGTGGAATCGTATCCGTTACGTCGCGTTGATGCGGGGGATCCCGCTCAAGATCTCCGCCACCACAAGCTACCCGGGTGATAAACCAAGCGGGCCACCGCCGATTAGTCAGCACAATGAGGCGAGTGTGGACTCGGAACTCGCGCTGCTCGGATTACCTCACGGGATTTCGGGAGCGGTGAACAATCCGTACTATCGCTCGTTCTCCCGAATCGGCGATCTCCAGCGTCCCGAACTGATGCTGGTCTGTCGTCTTGATGGTCCGAGTCCGGCAATCGTGAAGCGGATGATCATTGATTCGATCGCCGCGGAGCGCACCGGGTTGGACGGCTTTGTCTATGTCGATGCACGTGGGCTCGGGGCTGATAATACTGGTCTAAAGGAAGGCGATGATTGGCTGCTGAAACTCGCGACTTCTGCACGGAGGAAAGGATTCCCGGTCATCCTCGACAATGGTCCGGCTATGTTCCCCGATGGGTATCCGATGCGCCGCGGTGCCTTTTATTTTGGCTGGTACGCGGAACAGGTGAGCGAGACCTTCATGCAAAGCGGTTTCCAGTTCGAACCCGGCGCTGTCGCCTGCCACATCCATTCGTTCAGCGCAGTGACGGTACGCGACGAGCGGAAGCAGTGGGTGGGACCGCTCCTGGCGGCGGGCGCGGCAGCGACATTGGGCAACGTCTATGAGCCCTACCTCGCACTTACTCCACATCTCGATACCTTCTTCGAGCGTCTCGCCTCCGGGTTTACCTTTGCCGAGAGTGCATACATGAGCCAGAGAGCGCTCTCGTGGATGACCACCTTTGTAGGCGACCCGCTGTATCGGCCTTTCCCCGTGCTGGACCTGACGCAATCCAAACAAAAGCCGACGCCATGGGATGCCTACCGTACCGGCGCGCGGTTGTGGTTCGACAAGGATCCGGAAGCGGGAGCCGCAGCGCTTCAGAAGAGCGGCCGGAGCCTCCGTAGCGGGATTGTGTTCGAAGGTCTTGGGTTGCTGCAGCTCACCGTCAAGGCAAATGCCGCCGCGCTCTCCGCTTTCCAGAGCGCCCGTAAATATTACACCAACGCTGACGACATTCTCCGCGCGAGCATTCATGAGGCGATTTTGCTGAAGGGAATGGGACGAGGTACGGATGGTCTGGCGCTCGCGCGCAAGCAGATGGCCGCTTATCCGGAAGCTCCCGCAGTGACGGTCTTTCCGCTTCTATTCCCCGAGCTTGCTCCGAAACCGCCTGTGCCTGTGGCGGGTGGGAGAGGTGAGAGGTGAGAGGTGAGAGGTGGGCTGGCGCAGGAGTGGAGCGCCAGCCGTAGCGTCAGCCATCCTGGCTGCGGGTGCCCGGAGCATCCTTGCTCCGAGGCCGGCGAGCAGTTCTTGCACGGCCGAGCTGTTGGAAGACTTGAAGATGCATCACCTCGTTACACACGATGTAACTTGAGCTGAACTTGGTTTCGATCCAGAAAGGCGCGAGCAGAAGCGGAAGTCTCCAAATGATGCGAAAGACTGAGATCGAAAATCGGACGGCGGCATTAGCCGATCGTTACGCTGCACTACTGGAAACGAGGGTGCGGGAAACGCCGCTGGTACGGGTTCCTTTCCGTCCAGATGAGTTGGATCTTCAGGCGCATTGGTTTGCCGGGGATTTTGGCCGTGAATTCCGAACTGTCGACGGGCGTGAGGTGCGTATTGTGCAGTTTGGCGTCTGGAATCGGGAGGCGGGACCCGACTTTGCCGAGGTCGCTCTCTCATTCGATGGAGCGGAACCGGTTCGTGGATCTGTCGAGTTGGATTTTGAGGCTCGTGATTGGGAGCGGCACGGCCACGATACCAATCCGGCTTACGAGGCGGTGCAGTTACACGTGTTTTTTCAGGGCGGGGGTGCGGATTTCTTCACACGCACGGCAGAACATCGACTCGTGCCCCAGGTCCAGCTCGATATCGACCGCCGACAAGCGAGGGAGCATCTCGATCTCCTCGAAGCAAAACCGGGCCGATGTGTGGCTCCTCTTCGGGAACTCGAGGAGGAGACCGTACGCGAAGTGCTCCTCGGAGCCGCGAGGTACCGTCTCCAGCGAAAAACAGCCGCGCTCGCACGGCTGTCTGAAGCACACGGGCCCGACGAGGCGCTATACCAGGCCCTGGCGATGGCGCTTGGATACAAGAGCAACAAGCTTCCTTTCATCCTCCTGGCGCAACGCCTTCCTCTTCGTTTTCTCCAGCGTTCCCGCGACGAATTGGAAGCGCTGCTGTTTGGTGTCAGCGGATTTCTAAACAATATCGAGCCGACCAGTTGCGATCAGCCGACCCGCACCTATTTGCGCGGGCTGTGGGAGCGCTGGTGGTCGCGCCGGAGTGAAATGCAGCGACTGACGCTCCGTCCCGATCAGTGGAAGTGTGGCGGTCAGCGCCCTGCAAATCACCCGCAGCGCCGCTTGGCTGCCCTCGCGCAATGTGTCCGTCATTGGCCGAAACTCAGGGCGCTGCGCGATTCCGGCGAACCGAAGGCGGTGCGGGACTTCTTCGGTCAGCTGAAGGATGAATACTGGGAACATCACTATACGCTTACCTCTGCACCGAGCGTGCGTCCGATGGCTCTTGTTGGTGAATCCCGGGTGATCGATCTCCTTGCGAATGTTTTCATTCCCTTTGCGATCTCGGGGAACCCTCGGCTCATCGACACCTTCGAGGCACTGCGTGCCCCGCTTTCAAACCGGCGGGCGGAAGTCGCTGCAATCCGACTGTTTGGACAGGACGCATCCCGTCGGGAATGGCTCCGCTCTGTCGCAGTGCAGCAGGGGTTGCTTCAGATTTATGAAGACTTCTGCCTGCGTGATGCCTCGGACTGCGCTTGCTGCCGTTTTCCGGAGCAGCTCGCGAAGTGGTAGAACCGAAGAAAACAGGTGTGCCACACCTGTTGAAACGGTGCCTGCGCAAGTACCTCCACTTCCGAAAACTTCTTCCCTGCATTTATCCTCCTAGCGAACTCAGGGAGAGCTCCAGAGTTGCTATTTCGCGGTTCTAAATTATCAGTTTGCGACGCTAAACTCGGTTTTTAGGTTTACCCGTTGGGAAGCTCGTATTCGCACTTGAGACAAGAAACGTTTCGCTGAAAAGTGCGGCCTCACCTCCTCCATGACCACCGATCGTTCCGCCCTCCGTGCCGTTGTTGCAGATGTCGTGCATGCCACGCCAGTCTTCGACATCCACACACATCTCTACGACCCGGCCTTCGGTGAGTTGCTGTTGTGGGGTATCGATGAACTGCTAATCTACCATTACCTTGTCGCTGAGGCGTTCCGCTGGATGGATATTCCAGAGGAGAAGTTCTGGGCATTGCCGAAGAGCAGTCAGGCGGAATTGATCTGGGATCAGCTCTTCATCAAGCACTCGCCCGTCTCGGAGTCATGCAGGGGAGTGATCACTACGCTGAACAAACTGGGGTTTGATGTTCGCAAGCGTGACCTCGCCACCCTCCGCCAGCAGTATGCTAAGTGGAATGTGGACGATTTCATCACCCGCACGATGGAACTCGCGAATCTGCGGAAGATTTGCATGACGAATTCGCCGTTCGATCCAATCGAGACCCCGGTGTGGGATCGTGGTTTCAAACGTGACGAACGTTTTGTCGCCGCGCTGCGGATCGATCCAATCCTGGTGGATTGGGAGAACACTGTGCCGAAGCTCCGCACCTGGGGGTATGACGTGCAGACGGATCTCTCCGACAAGACCTTTGACGAAGTGCGTCGCTTCCTGGGTGATTGGACCAAGCGGATGGATGCCCAGTACTGCATGGTGTCGCTGCCGCCGGAATTCCAGTTTCCTGATAACTCCGTAACGAGCCGCCTTATTGAAAATGCGATCATGCCACATGGGCGTGAGTACAACCAGGCGTTCGCGATGATGATCGGCGTTCGCCGTCAGGTGAATCCGGCTCTCCAGCTCGCGGGCGACAGCCTCGGCTCGGCCGATGTCGGCGCGGTGGAGCGGTTATGCGCCGCATTCCCTCAGAACAAGTTCCTGTGCACGATGCTCGCGCGGGAGAATCAGCACGCCCTTTGTGTCGCTGCCCGCAAGTTCCGTAATCTGCACATCTTCGGCTGCTGGTGGTTTCTGAACAATCCGTCGATCATCGACGAGATGACGCGGATGCGCCTGGAACTCCTCGGCCTGAGCGTCACACCACAGCACAGCGATGCCCGGGTACTGGATCAGGTCATCTACAAATGGTCGCACTCCCGTGGAATCATCGCCGATGTCCTCGGCGAGAAATACACCGACCTCGCCGCAGCGGGATGGGAGCCAAGCCGCGAGGAGATCGAGCGCGATGTCCGCGGCCTCTTTGGCGGTTCATTCGAGGAGTTTCTGAAGCGCTCGTAATTGAGCCTTCGCAAAATGAAAACGGGTGGCGATGAGCCACCCGTTTTTTGTTCCTGAGAGCGGTGGGCTCTCAGGAGTTCGCAACGCCTATACGGTATTGTTTCTTACGAATGCCGTCGTGTGGACGGCCTGCCGGATGTCCGGCCAAACCCGGGACGCCGTGCTGCCGACGGGCGGCCCTCACCCCGGCTGGGGGCGCCAAAGTCACCGGGGACATCCGTGGCTTTTGATGCCATCAATTTGTACCCCTTGAACTTCACTCCGCGGAGCTTTTCGAGGATGTCATCCGCATGATCCTCGGAAACATCGACCAGAGTCTGGCGCGGGAGCAGTTTGATTGCGCCGATGACCTCCCGTGGAAGGCGTGTCACACCGGCGATTACACCGACGATATCTCCCGGCATGATCCCATGTTCACGTCCCGTATTGAGGGCGAGGCGGACCATACCCGCTTCATGGGAGACTCGGCTGGGCTCGTCGTGCCGGCTGAAGTCACGATCACGCGATGGACGTCCTTCTTCTCGATAGGATCTGCGTGGCCGCTCTTCCAGTTCGTTTGACCATGGAAAGTCGCCGCCCTCGCCACCAGCGCGGGTGCGTTGAGGACGCTCCCGATAACCTCCCTCGGTGGAGCCTTCCCCAGCGCGCGCGGGGTATTTTGGATATTCGCGACGTTCGGTTTTAGGCGAATCTTCAGGAATGCGTTCGGCGGGACGGGTTTGTTCGGCTCCCAGGAGATGCAGCAGCGCGGAAGAGATATCGGTGGCTGTGTGGCCTTCCTCCAGCAGACGATCGATTACGTTATCCTGCTTCTTGTATTCACCTTTCTCGAGTGTCTCGCGGAGCTGGGACACCAACGCCGCAGCGCGCTTCTCCTCAACCACATCCAGCGTCGGCACGGCTTCGCGGCGGACACGCCCCTTCGTGAAGCGCATGATCTGCTGCATCTTGTAGATCTCACGGCCGGCAACAAAGGAGATCGCCTGTCCGCTCCGTCCCGCACGGCCTGTGCGGCCGATCCGGTGCACGTAATCCTCCGGGTCCTGCGGCAGATCGTAGTTGAAGACCACCTCCACATCGTTCACGTCGATGCCGCGCGCCGCGACGTCGGTGGCGATCAGGAATTCGATCTTCCGCTCACGGAAGCGGCGCATCACACGCTCACGCATGGTCTGCGCCATGTCGCCGTGCAGGCGGTCGGCTGCATAGCCGCGCGCTGAAAGATGCTCGGTCAACTCATCCACGCCCATCTTGGTCGCGCAGAAGATGATGCCGAACTTGAAGTCATGCACATCGATCAGTCGACAGAGCACCTCGAGCTTGGAGCGATAGCCCACCTCGTAATAGACCTGCTCGATCGTCGGGGCATCGACCTGCTGTGCCTCGATCTTGATCATCTCCGGCTCTTTTGCGAAGCGCTTGATCATGTTCTGGATCGGGCGCGGGAGCGTGGCGGAGAAAAAGACGGTTTGGCGCTCCTCGGGCGC
>CBINJX010000259.1:0-6900 GCA_966251085.1 uncultured Verrucomicrobiales bacterium | reverse complement strand
TCCGCCTCCTGCGGCGCTCAATTAATAGTTCCAGGCGCAAACCATGAATTCTCGCAACAATGTTGGTGATGCCGTTGCCGTAGGTGAGTAGGAGCTGATTTTCAGAAGGCACGAGCAGGCGATCCGTGAATCCTGAGGCGTGGAGCGCCGGCCAGAAGCGGTTGCCTGGACGGGCAAAGTGAAAGCCGGTATAGCCGGAGTAGAGTCTCGGGTTGATACCGCAGAAGAGTACCCGCGGGCCCGGGGCGATCACGTCCGGGATCGTCCGCCCCACACAAGCGAGGAGGTCCGCCTTGGTAGGACGGGGCAATGTCACAAGTAGAGATATTACGCTGTGTAAAACTCAGTGGGTAGGTGGCACTGGGGCTCTATTCACCTCGGCCGCGGGCGGGATAACTCGAGCATCGTAACCCTCTTCGGAAATTGCCTCGACCATCCGCTGTTCATCCACGCCTTCGTGATCCACTGTGGCGCGCCCGGAATGAAGATCCACGCCTACGGCTTTGACTCCTGCAAGAGCCTTGAGCGCGTTTTCCACGTGGTTCACACAGTTCTCACAGCTCATTCCTGTAATTTCGAGCAAGGTTGTCGTCATATTCGACTTTTCGTATTTGTGCCCGAGGGTGCGGTCCTTTCGCAGGTGAGTGCCTGGGGAAGGGGCGAAAACTCTCAATGCGCGCCCCCTCTATCTCTGGGAGCCTTCTTTATCGGAGATGCTGGGACGGATGCTCAACGGTGACTGCATAAGCTCTTAACACCCAAAGCTTCACAGGGCGACTCAGGGGTATTGCAGAGCGCAAGGGACGTTCAATTTTGTACAGCGTTTGAAATTGTGAGGCTGAACGCTATAGACATTGCAACCTGAGCCTTGACTACCCGCCTTACCAGCCTAAGAGTCGCCCGTGCTTAATCGTTTCCTCCCCTCCAAGACTGGCACCCCCGGTGACGAGAGGGATGAGACCAAACTCAATCTCACCGTTTCCGCACTAGCCCCTAACATCAGCCCTTCTATGGCCGACTTTACCGCTCCAGTTACTCACGGTTCTCCGAAGAACCTTCTCTCTGCAGATGTGGAGATCAAAGGTTCCATCAAATTCCAGAATGACCTCACCATCGACGGTAAGGTCGAAGGTGAAATTGCTTCTCCCGGCAATCTGACTGTCGGCGAGAACGCTGAGATCCGTGGCGAGATCAAAACCAAAAGCGTGACGGTGCACGGTAAAGTGCACGGTAATATCACTGTCGAAGAGCGCTGCGAGCTGAAAGCTCGTGCGGTGCTACATGGGGATCTCAAGGCTTCCCGCCTCGTGATCGAAGACGGCGCAACGTTCGTCGGTAAGTCCGAGGTGACGCCGAATCGCATCGCGATGAAGCAGCCCGAGATCGTTCGCACTCCAAACGAACAAAAGGCGGTAGGCCGCTAACTTTTTAGGCCCCAAGTGGCCAATACACGCAGACAGCCGCCTGAGAAGATCAGTGCGGATTGCCCACACTGCGGCTTTAGCCAGCTGGAGTCGGCTTTTGCCAAGTCGACTTTCTGTCGCAAATGCGGCGAGCATTACTCGATCGAGAAGTTGCTCGCAAAAGAGACCGGTAGCCTTCAGGCACCAGGCCTATTTGAGCGCCTGAGCAAGATGATCTCGCGGGAAACGATCCGCGAGATCAGTTGCTTCAGCTGTGCCGCGACGCAACAGGTTTCCAGTGCTGCTGAGTCCAGCCTCTGTCCAAAGTGTGGGTCATACATTGATCTTCGGGATTTCAAGATTACCGGTCCCTTCGGTCGGAGTATCCAGACCCAGGGCGAAGTGGTCATATCGTCCAAAGGGGACCTGACAAGTCAGCGGGTCCTCTGCGGAGGTGCACGCATCGAAGGTAAGATGCGTGGACAGATGATATGCACTGGTGACGTTGCGATCCGCTTGCAGGGTCCGCTCATCGGTGGTGTCGAAGCTTCTTCTGTGGTGATCGAAAAGAAGTCGGACGTTGATCTCTCCAAGCCAATGAAGGCGAAAAATGTCGAGATCAACGGTAAGGCGCGAGGAGTGGTGGTTTGTGAGGGGCGTGTCACCATCAATAAGCATGGTGCCCTCGAGGGAGCCATTTTCGCGCGCTCAATCGTCATTGAGAAGGGGGGCGTCTTTAGTGGTGAACTGCACATCGGCGAAGACGACGGTACGGAAAATACCGCCAATGAGCCGACTGCACCTGAAGAAGTGGCGGACGAAACCGACGTTCCCACACCTGAAGCTTCTGCTACTGAGGAAGAAGTGAAGGAGGGTGTCGATTCGGTAACACCCGAGTCCGATATCGCAGCTCCTGAACCTGCAGTAGAGGAAGAGAATACGGTGGAGGATGCTCCACCAACACCACCGCCAACTTCAGCCGCTGGTGGATTTCACTTCCGTGCCCGTAGCCGCTAAATGTGCGTGCGCGGGTGGACCGGTATGAAGGACGCGACGCTCTCGTTTGACGTCGCGATGGAGATGACTTGGAACGTGCGCTCGATCTAGCGCACGTAGCCTTTCCTGAGCCACTCGATGCTCAGGAGTTTGAAACCTTTCCGGATTGCTCCCGCTGCGGAGATCTTTTCCCCTCGCAATCCTTTCCCGCGCATTGCTCACCGAAAGTCTTTTTCGATCCATGGGACGATGGCGGCGAGCATTACCCTCATCTGAAAACAAAACCGCCCGGCAGTCTTTGGAACTGCCGGGCGGTTTTGTTTTAGATCGAATCTTATTGCTGTGCAGGCGCAGGTTGTGGCTGAGCTGGCGCAGGTTGCGTTTCTCCCGCCGGGGCAGGGGCGGGTGTTTCTACTGGAGTTTGCTGCTGTTGCGGAGTTGAAGCTTCCTGGGCAGGCTTTGCCGGCTCAGGAGTTGCTTGGGCCGGAGCTGGTGTCGCAGGCTGAGTTTCTGCAGCCGGAGACGGAGTCGGAGTCGCTGTGGTAGGCTATTGGGCTGGTTTAGCTGGTTCTGGAGCCGATTGGGCAGGGGCAGGGATGGTGTTTGCCGGTTCTGCGGGTTGCGGAGCTGGCGCAGGAGTCGCTGGCTGCTCCATCTGCTTCTCAGGTTGAGCTGCTGGTTGAGCCGGGGCCGGTGCTGCTGATGCATCGGGAGTTGGCTGCGTGGGAGCAGCAGGTGCTGCCGGTGCGGGAGTTGCCTCAGGTTTCGGAGCTTCCTCCGATGGGGTGACTGTAGCGGGAGCCGGTGACGCAGGAAGATTTGTCTTTTTCAGCTGAGCATTCTGGCGGGCTGCTTCAGTTGCGAAGCTGCTCTCCGGGAATTGCGTGATGATGGTCTCATATGCACGCCGCGCTTCCTCTTCCTTACCTTGCGCTTTGTAGATCCGGGCTTGGCCAAGCCATGCAACGGGAGCGCTGAAGCTGGTAGGGTAGCTGGTGGTGACCTTCTGGTAGTGCATCAGGGCTTCTTCGAGTTGTCCCTGAATCTCCAAGTTCGTGCCCAAGCTCGTGTACGCACCGGTGAGAAGATTGTTTTCCGGATACTTTTCAATGAAAGTACGAAGAAGCTGGGTGGATTCGTCTAGTTTCCCCTCAGTACGCAGCTGCTCGGCGAGGATGAGGTGCGCGTTTGCTGCGGGGATACTGTCGGGATAGTTGGCAATGACCTTGCGGTAATCGTCCGGAGTCTTTGCGACGGAGAACGCTTGTGCCGCAGCCTGATGCTCGCGGGATTGCGTGTACTCGTAGATAGCGTAGATCAGTGCCGCGGCGACGAATAGAGCCAGAAACAACACAAGCTTCGTTTTATGGCGGATCCAGAACTCCATTGGATCGAAGCCATCATCAGTTGTCGGTGGCGTAGTTTCGGCGGGGTTAGCCATAAGGGCGGGTAAGCTGGCAAACGTGTTTAACTATAGCAAGTGCTTCTCCGGGAATGGGTGTTGCTTAACTCCTCCGGGCAAGCACTTCGTGGGTCTGCTTGGTTTTTACAATGCTGTCCGCAGGCACGATTCCGCGCCATTGGGTTCCTGGGTATAGAATAGAGTTTCGGCCGATGATTGAGCCGGGATTGATAACGGAATTGCAGCCGATTTCCGCACGGTCGCCAATCACAGCACCGAACTTCTTCAGGCCTGTAGGCACGAGTCCTCCGGCGGTCTGAACGGTGATTTCGCTGTGGTCGAGTTTTACGTTGGAGATAATGACCCCCGCACCAAGATGTCCACGATAGCCGACGATAGAATCACCGACATAGTTGAAATGCGGGATCTGGGCTTCATCGAAGATGATCGAGTTTTTGAACTCGCAGGAATTGCCAAGGACGCAGCCCGACCCGACGATGACATTCTCACGGATGTAGCAGCCGTTCCGAATCTCGCATCCTTCCCCAATCCAAGCCGGCCCTTTAATCATCGCTCCCTGTTCGATCACCGTTCCGCGGCCGATAAAGACCGCGCCGCTGATAAAGGGTTTGCCAATGAGGCGGCCGTGGATGGCTGGTTTCAGGCGGAACTGAAGGTAGCTGGTGATCTGCTTGAGAGCGTCCCACACTTGAGCCGAGTTCTCGAAGAGCATTCGATGCTCGGTGTGGTTGAGATCCAGAAACTGATTCGGGGCGAAGATTTCCATCGTCGGACGAGTGCTTGCGATGTGGAGGGATGGCGATGCGGACGAAAACGGCGCTCGGCGTTCTAGGTGCTAAATAGATGTCTGCCAAACGGCAAAATCTCGAAATCAACGGGGCGTTAGCTTCGGGCCCTCCTTGGTATCCTTCACAACCCAACCCAAGGCGGCGATCTGGTCGCGGAGTCGGTCGCTTTCGGCCCAGTTCTTCTCAGAGCGCGCTTTCTGCCGTTGCTCTAAAAGCCCGGTCACCTCCGAGGGAATTGCCGCGGCATCGCGCTCGATGGCCAGAACGCTATTAATCCGCTTCCAGCCGGTGAACAGGTGCGCGGCCTGCGCCTGGGTGATTGCATTCGCATCCATCGCCTTGTTGCTCTCCCGAATGAGGTCGAAGAGATGCCCCATGGCGCCGGAGATGTTTAAATCATCGTCCAGTGCTGCAAAGAACTTCTCTTCGTGCACCGAGAGTTCCGTCGGTTCAGGGGAGTGCGGTCCGGCGAACTCCACGAGTCGCTCCACCCATTCGTCAATGCGAGAGAGGGCGGCGCGCGCACCTTCGAGGCCTGAGAATGTGAAGTTCAGTGGGAGACGGTAGTTTACCGTGAGGAGCACATAGCGGATCTCCCGCCCCGTGAAGCCTTTTTCCAAAAGGTCGCGCAGGGTGTAGAAGTTGCCCAGCGACTTGGACATCTTCTGGCCGTCCACCATCAGGTGAGCGCAATGCAGCCAGTACCGAACGAACTTCCGTCCGGTGCAGCATTCACTCTGTGCGATCTCGGCCTCGTGGTGCGGGAAAATGTTGTCCACTCCACCACAGTGGATGTCCAGCTCCGGTCCAAGAATTGCCGTAGCCATAGCGCTGCACTCGATATGCCAACCGGGACGGCCGCGACCCCAGGGACTCTCCCACCAGACGTCGCCATCCGCTTCATCCCACGATTTCCAGAGCGCGAAGTCCCCGATAGATTCCTTCTCGTATTCGTCATTCTGAATGCGGCCGGAGGGACGCAGTTCCTCGAGATTGAGATGCGCGAGCTTGCCGTAATCGGGGAACTTGGAGAGCCGGAAGTAAACCGATTTGTCTTCGGCCTGGTAGGCAATCCCTTGTTCTTCAAGTTGCCGGATCATTTCGATCATCCGCGAGATGTAGCGCTCCTCGGTGGCGGCGGGATAGTGGTCGGCGCGTTTAACCCGAAGTGTCCCGAGGTCCTCGAAGAAGGCGTCTTTGTACTTCTGCGTGAACTCCGCAAGACGCATTCCGAGCTGACGGCAGCCACGGATCGTCTTGTCATCGACATCCGTGAGATTCATTACACGTTCAACCTCATATCCGCGCGCCTCGAGATGCCGTTGCAGCAAATCCTCGAAAATATAAGCCCGAAAGTTCCCGATGTGGGCGTAGTTGTAGACGGTCGGCCCGCAGGTGTACATTTTCACGCGTTTGCCGGTCCGATCCAGCGGTGAGAATGCTTCGAGTTGGCGGGTGTAGGTATTGACGAGTTGAATGGACATTGCCGTTGATTTGACCGCGCACCGCCGAGCGGTGCTCACGGAAGCTACACTTCGGGAAGATCAACACTCGCCACAGCCATGGCCGCGATGCCTTCACCGCGTCCGACGAATCCCATCCGCTCATTCGTGGTGGCCTTCACGCCGACACGGGCAACATTGAGCCCTAGTGCCTCAGCCAAATTGGCACGCATTTGCGCCACGTGCGGATTGATCTTCGGAGCCTCGGCGATAAGCGTTGCGTCGATGTTCAGCACGCGCCCACTGCGGGCGGTGACCAGATCGACTACCTTGCGCAGGATTTCGATACTGCTGATGCCGCGGATGGACTCATCGGTATTCGGGAAATGCTGGCCGATATCGCGTTCGCCTATCGCACCGAGAATCGCATCGGCGATCGCATGGGCAAGCACATCCGCATCCGAGTGACCATCGAGGCCGAGGGTGTGCGGGATTTCTACGCCGCCGAGAATCAGCGGGCGTCCTTCCACGAACTGATGGACGTCGTAACCAATGCCTACGAGATTCATTATACAGTAAGATCAATAATTCCGTTCCAGGCGCGAACGCTCACTTTATCCGGGTTATCTTCGCGTGGGGTCATTTCAAAACATCCGCCGGCGCCTTCTACGAGAATCTTGCCGGCAGCGACATCCCACAAACTGACCGATTGCTCGATGTACGCGTCCAGTCGCCCGCAAGCCACGTACGCGAGGTCCAGTGCCGCACTTCCCATCAGCCGGCACTTCCGTGCACGTTTTGCGTAAGTCTCCAAAAGAGGCAGACCTGTATTGATCGTGGCGGATGTT